>NZ_VIUK01000003.1:59249-151359 GCF_007828295.1 Pseudomonas sp. SJZ080 | reverse complement strand
AACACCCCCGCTGGGGGGGGTTTTTTGTGGGCCGGCATTACTGGACACACCCAAACGCCCTGTCGGCCCGGGCGGGCGGGGTATAGGGGTTAACCCCCCCCCCCCCCCACCCCCCCCACCCCGGCTCCTACAAGGGGGCGATGGTGTTCTAGGGATGGATTTCCAGGCATAAAAAAAGCACCCCGAAGGGTGCTTTTTTGTCGCTGCGAGCTTAGCGCTTCAGCGAGGCCGGCAGGTGCGGCTGGATCGCCGTCAGCACTGCCTTGAAGCACTTGGTGTTACCGGCAACGATGTGGCCTTTCTCGAGGAAATCGTGACTGCCGGTGAAGTCGCTCACCAAACCGCCGGCTTCCTGGATCAGCAGGGCGCCTGCAGCCATGTCCCACTCGGACAGGCCCGACTCCCAGAATGCATCGAAACGACCGGCTGCTACGTAAGCCAGGTCCAGGCTCGCCGAGCCAGCACGGCGGATGCCGGCAGTCTGGCCAACCAGGGCGCGGAACATGCCCAGGTAGTTGTCGAGGTTGTCCATCTGATCGTCACGGAACGGGAAGCCAGTACCCAGCAGGGCGCCGTCCAGGCTGGTGCGGCCGCTGACGCGCAGGCGACGGCCGTTCAGTTGAGCGCCGCGACCACGGCTGGCGGTGAATTCTTCCTGGCGAACCGGGTCCAGAACAACAGCGTGTTCCAGGCGACCGCGGTATTTGCAGGCGATGCTGACTGCGAAGTGAGGAATGCCGCGCAGGAAGTTGGTGGTGCCGTCCAGCGGATCGATGATCCACAGGTATTCTTCGCCTTCGATCCCGGTGCCGGCGTGCATGCCGGTTTCTTCACCCATGATCGAGTGGTTCGGGTAAGCCTTGCGCAGCGCGTCGATGATTTTCTGTTCAGCGGCGCGATCCACCTCGGATACGTAATCCTTGGCGTCTTTTTCGTCGACCTTGATGGTATCCAGGCGCTCGATGGAGCGGAAGATCAATTCACTGGCGCTGCGGGCGGCGCGCAGCGCGATATTCAGCATGGGCTGCATGGATGTGTCACCTAAGGTTGTTAAAGAAAGCCGGGCATTCTATCAGAACTTTTCTACAGGTGAAGGTTGGTGTTCGCTTTCATAGCTTAACGGTAGGATGAACTGTAAGATTCTGCTCCCAAAATTGTGTTCGAGAACGCCTCCCGTGCTGCATAACATTCGTGTCGTCCTGGTCAATACCAGCCACCCCGGCAATATCGGCGGGGCTGCGCGTGCCATGAAGAACATGGGCCTGTCGCGGCTGGTGCTGGTCGAACCGCGTTTGTTCCCGCACCACGAAGCCGATGCGCGTGCCTCCGGCGCCGGGGACATCCTTGAAAACGCGCAAGTCGTCGCCACCTTGGAAGATGCCTTGGTCGGCTGCAATCTGGTGCTGGGCACCAGCGCCCGTGATCGTCGCATTCCCTGGCCGTTGCTCGATCCACGCGAATGCGGGACGAAAGTGGTCGAGGAGGCGGGGCAGGGCGCGGAAATCGCACTGGTATTCGGTCGCGAAGATTCCGGTTTGACCAATGAAGAGCTGCAGCGATGTCATTATCACGTGCACATCCCATCAGACCCTGAGTTCAGCTCGCTGAACCTTGGGGCAGCGGTGCAGGTGTTGAGCTATGAAGTTCGCATGTCCTGGCTGGCGGCCGAAGGTCAGCCGAGCAAGGTCGAGAAGGAAGAAGTGGCCTCCGTCAAAAGCGCTGAGCTGGCGACCATGGATGAGCTGGAGCGGTTCTATGAACACCTGGAACAAACCCTGGTGGCCATTGAATTCCTCGATCCGGAAAAGCCACGGCACTTGATGGCGCGCCTGCGTCGGTTGTACGGACGAAGCTCGGTCAGCCGGGCGGAAATGAATATATTGCGTGGCATCCTCACGGAAACCCAGAAAGCGGCCCGTGGTGAGCTTCTAAAGCGGAAGGATTAATGATGTTCGAGCGTTTGCGTGAAGATATCCAGAGTGTTTTCCATCGTGACCCGGCGGCGCGTAACGCTTTTGAAGTCCTGACTTGCTACCCGGGCATGCACGCCATCTGGATCCATCGCCTGTCGGCAGCCTTGTGGCGTGCCGAGCTGAAATGGCTGGCGCGGCTGGTGTCGAACTTCGGTCGCTGGTTGACCGGGATCGAGATTCATCCGGGTGCCAAGGTGGGTCGGCGCTTCTTTATTGACCATGGCATGGGCATTGTCATCGGTGAAACTGCAGAGATCGGCAACGATGTCACCCTTTATCAAGGTGTGACTCTCGGTGGCACCAGCTGGAATAAAGGCAAGCGTCACCCGACTCTGGAAGATGGGGTTGTGGTAGGTGCTGGTGCCAAGGTGCTCGGCCCGTTCACCGTTGGCGCGGGTGCCAAGGTTGGTTCCAACGCCGTGGTGACCAAGGCTGTGCCGGCCGGCGCGACTGTCGTCGGCATTCCAGGGCGGATCATCGTCAAATCCGACGAAGAGCAGGATGCCAGGCGCAAGGCAATGGCCGAGAAGATTGGCTTCGATGCCTACGGTGTTGGCGAAGACATGCCGGACCCGGTGGCGCGCGCCATCAATCAGTTGCTTGATCATCTGCAGGCAGTTGATGGTCGTCTGGAGGGGATGTGCGGGGCGCTGAAGGATCTGGGCAGCAATTACTGTGCGAAAGATCTGCCTGAGCTGCGCGAAGAAGATTTCGCCTGTGTGAAGGACAAGGATCAGAGTCAGGCCAGCTAAACCGAGTTGGTCCCTTCGCGAGCAAGCCCGCTCCCACATTGAATCTCCAGTGGCCATAGATTTTGTGTGCGACGAAGATCCCATGTGGGGGCGGGCTTGCTCGCGAAGAACGGCAACGCGCATTCGCTGGCTGTAACCGCCCCGCCTTTGCTATGATGCTGCCGCTCTTTTGCGGGTAATCCTGACTAAAGTACTAGGTCTTATAGTTGACTTAAATACTCGGGAATTGCATACTCGCCCCATTCCGAACTCCGTGGTAATTGTCCATGCGACTGACTACAAAAGGCCGATACGCCGTGACCGCCATGCTCGATCTGGCGTTGCACGCGCAGCACGGGCCGGTGTCCCTGGCCGATATCTCCGAGCGCCAAGGCATCTCCCTGTCCTACCTCGAACAGCTTTTCGCCAAGTTGCGCCGCAGCAATCTGGTATCGAGCGTCCGTGGTCCGGGCGGCGGCTACCAGCTGTCCCGCGACATGCAGGGCATTCAGGTTGCCCAGGTGATCGATGCGGTAAACGAATCGGTCGATGCCACCAAGTGCCAGGGCCAGGGCGATTGCCATCAAGGCGACACCTGCCTGACTCACCACTTGTGGTGCGATCTGAGCCTGCAGATTCACGAGTTTCTGAGCGGTATCAGCTTGGCTGACCTTGTCACTCGCCGTGAGGTACAAGAAGTAGCCCAGCGTCAGGACCAGCGCCGTTGCAACAGCAAGGCGCCACGCCTGGACAAGATTGAAGCGTCCGCCGTCGAATGACAGCCAAAGAGCTAGCGGCACGCCAGCCAGCCTGATTTAGGAGATAGTCCATGAAATTGCCGATTTACCTTGATTACTCTGCGACCACCCCGGTTGATCCGCGTGTTGCGCAAAAAATGAGTGAATGCCTGCTGGTCGACGGAAACTTCGGTAACCCGGCGTCCCGTTCCCACGTGTTCGGCTGGAAAGCTGAGGAGTCCGTCGAAAACGCTCGTCGTCAGGTCGCAGACCTGGTCAACGCCGACCCGCGTGAAATCGTCTGGACCTCCGGTGCCACCGAATCCGACAACCTGGCAATCAAGGGTGCGGCGCATTTCTATGCGACCAAAGGCAAACACCTGATCACCACCAAGATTGAGCACAAGGCTGTCCTCGACACCATGCGCCAACTGGAGCGTGAAGGCTTCGAAGTGACCTACATCGAGCCTCGCACCGATGGTCTGGTTACGCCTGAAATGATCGAAGCAGCCCTGCGTGACGACACCATTCTGGTTTCGGTCATGCACGTGAACAACGAAATCGGCACCATCAACGACATCGCGGCCATCGGCGAACTGACCCGCTCCAAGGGCATCCTGTTCCACGTCGACGCCGCTCAGTCCACTGGCAAGGTCGAGATCGACCTGCAGAAGCTGAAAGTCGACATGATGTCGTTCTCCGCCCACAAAACTTACGGCCCTAAAGGCATCGGCGCGCTGTACGTCAGCCGCAAGCCGCGTGTTCGCATTGAAGCGACCATGCACGGCGGCGGTCACGAGCGCGGCATGCGTTCCGGCACCCTGGCGACCCACCAGATCGTCGGCATGGGCGAAGCCTTCCGCGTAGCCAAGGAAGACATGGCTGCCGAGAACGTACGCATCAAAGCCCTGAGCGACCGTTTCTTCAAGCAGGTCGAAGACCTGGAAGAGCTGTACGTCAACGGCAGCATGACCGCTCGCGTTCCGCACAACCTGAACCTGAGCTTCAACTACGTTGAAGGCGAGTCGCTGATCATGGCGCTCAAGGATCTGGCGGTTTCGTCCGGCTCGGCTTGCACCTCGGCTTCGCTGGAGCCTTCGTACGTACTGCGCGCACTGGGCCGCAACGACGAACTGGCACACAGCTCGATCCGCTTCACCTTCGGTCGTTTCACCACCGAAGAAGAAATCGACTACGCCGCGCAGAAAGTCTGCGAGGCCGTTACCAAGCTGCGCGCTCTGTCGCCGCTGTGGGACATGTACAAAGACGGTGTCGACATTTCGAAAATCGAGTGGGCGGCACACTGATTTCAAGTCGCCGCAAACCAGCCCTGTCGAACCCAGGTTCGCAGGGCTTCAAGAGCGACTCTCTGATGAGTGAGGATTAAGAATCATGGCTTACAGCGAAAAGGTCATCGACCACTACGAAAACCCGCGTAACGTCGGCAAGATGGACGCGGAAGACCCGGATGTCGGCACCGGCATGGTCGGCGCCCCGGCGTGCGGCGACGTGATGCGCCTGCAGATCAAGGTCAACGAGCAAGGCATCATCGAAGACGCCAAGTTCAAGACTTACGGTTGCGGTTCTGCTATCGCTTCCAGCTCCCTGGCGACCGAGTGGATGAAAGGCAAGACTCTGGATGAAGCAGAGACCATCAAAAACACTCAGCTGGCCGAAGAACTGGCCTTGCCGCCAGTGAAAATTCACTGCTCCGTACTTGCTGAAGACGCTATCAAAGCGGCCGTTCGCGACTACAAGCAGAAGAAAGGCTTGATCTGATTTTTGGCGACGAGTAAGGAGTCACCGATGGCTATCAGCATGACAGAAGCGGCTGCTCAACACGTGCGACGCTCCCTCAACGGGCGCGGCAAAGGTGAAGGGATACGTCTGGGTGTTCGCACCACGGGCTGTTCTGGCCTTGCCTACGTGCTGGAGTTTGTCGACGAGGTGGTTGCAGAGGACCAGGTGTTCGAAAGTCACGGCGAAAAAGTGATCATCGACCCGAAAAGCCTGGCCTACCTGGACGGCACCGAGCTCGATTTCGTCAAGGAAGGGTTGAACGAAGGCTTCAAGTTCAACAACCCCAACGTACGCGGTGAATGTGGCTGCGGCGAAAGCTTCAATATCTGAGGCTACTTGTGGGTACTCCTTGTCATTTCGCTTTATTCGAGCTGCAACCGAGTTTCAATCTGGACCTCGATCAGCTGGCTACGCGCTACCGTGAGTTGGCGCGCAGTGTTCATCCGGACCGTTTTGCGGACGCTTCCGAGCGCGAGCAGCGTCTGGCGCTAGAGCAATCCGCGAGCCTCAACGAGGCCTACCAGACGCTCAAAAGTCCCCCGAAGCGCGCACGATACCTGCTCGCTTTGAATGGTGGCGAGCTGCCACTGGAGGTCACGGTGCATGATCCGGCGTTTCTCCTGCAGCAGATGGAGTTGCGTGAAGAGCTCGAAGACCTGCAAGACAGCGCCGACATGGCCGGTATTGCAGCGTTCAAGCGTCGCCTGAAAACCGCGCAGGATGAACTGAACCAAAGCTTCGCAGCCTGTTGGAATGACGCTGCGCAACGTGAGCAGGCCGAACGCCTGATGCGGCGCATGCAGTTCCTCGACAAGCTCACCTACGAAGTGCGCCAGTTAGAAGAGCGCCTCGACGATTAACCCAGTGCCGCTCCGGTCGCACGCCTGATATACAGATAAGTCCTGATCACGATGGCCCTACTGCAGATCGCCGAACCCGGCCAAAGTCCTCAACCGCACCAGCGTCGTCTGGCTGTGGGGATCGACTTGGGCACTACCAATTCGTTGGTCGCTGCATTGCGCAGTGGTCTTTCCGAGCCTCTGGCCGACGCTGACGGGCAGGTCATCCTGCCGTCTGCCGTGCGCTATCACGCCGACCGCGTCGAAGTCGGCGAATCAGCCAAACTGGCTGCCGCTACCGATCCTTTGAACACCGTGCTGTCGGTCAAGCGCTTGATGGGTCGTGGTCTGTCCGACGTCAAGCAATTGGGCGAGCAACTGCCGTACCGCTTTGTCGGCGGCGAGTCGCACATGCCGTTCATCGACACCATCCAGGGGCCGAAAAGTCCGGTTGAAGTCTCCGCCGATATCCTGAAAGTGCTGCGTCAGCGCGCCGAAGCGACGTTGGGTGGCGAGCTGGTGGGTGCGGTGATCACCGTTCCGGCCTATTTCGACGATGCTCAGCGTCAAGCCACCAAGGACGCGGCCAAGCTGGCCGGCCTGAACGTGCTGCGTTTGCTCAATGAGCCGACCGCTGCCGCTGTGGCTTACGGCCTGGATCAGCACGCTGAAGGCCTGGTCGCGATTTATGACCTGGGCGGCGGCACCTTCGATATTTCGATTCTGCGTCTGACCGGCGGTGTGTTTGAAGTTTTGGCGACCGGTGGCGACAGTGCCCTGGGCGGCGATGACTTTGACCACGCCATTGCTGGCTGGATCATCGAGAGCGCCGGTTTGTCCGCCGACCTCGATCCAGGTGCGCAACGCAATCTGCTGCAAACCGCCTGCGCGGCCAAAGAAGCGCTGACCAATGCCGCGGCTGTTGAAGTCGCTTATGGCGACTGGAAAGCCCAGCTGACCCGTGAAGCCTTCAATGCACTGATCGAACCGATGGTGGCTCGCAGCCTGAAAGCCTGCCGCCGCGCAGTGCGCGATTCCGGCGTCGAGCTGGAAGAAGTGCACGCCGTGGTCATGGTCGGCGGTTCGACCCGTGTCCCTCGCGTTCGCGAAGCGGTCGCTGAAGCCTTTGGTCGTGAGCCATTGACTGAAATCGACCCGGATCAAGTGGTGGCCATCGGTGCCGCGATCCAGGCCGATACCCTGGCCGGCAACAAGCGCGATGGCGATGAGTTGCTGTTGCTTGATGTGATTCCGTTGTCCCTGGGGCTGGAAACCATGGGCGGCCTGATGGAGAAGGTGATTCCGCGCAACACCACCATCCCCGTCGCTCGTGCCCAGGACTTCACCACTTATAAAGATGGTCAGTCGGCCATGGCGATTCACGTGTTGCAGGGTGAGCGTGAGCTGATCAGCGACTGCCGCTCCCTGGCGCGCTTCGAGTTGCGCGGCATCCCGTCGATGGTGGCGGGTGCAGCGAAGATTCGTGTGACCTTCCAGGTCGACGCCGACGGCTTGCTCAGCGTGTCGGCCCGTGAATTGGGTTCGGGCGTTGAAGCCAGCATTCAGGTCAAGCCGTCCTACGGCCTGACCGACGGCGAAATCGCCAAGATGCTCAAGGATTCGTTCCAGCACGCCAATGACGACAAGGTCGCCCGCGTACTGCGTGAGCAGCAGGTCGATGCCCAGCGCCTGATCGAGGCGGTGCAAGCCGCCCTCGAGGCTGACGGCGAGCGTTTGCTCGACGCCGAAGAGCGCATGGTTATCGAGCTGCAGATGCAGGAACTGACCGAACTGATGAAAGGTACCGATGGTTACGCCATCGAGCAGCAGACCAAGCGTCTGTCGCAAGTGACCGATGCCTTTGCTGCCCGCCGCCTGGACTCGACGGTGAAAGCCGCGCTGGCAGGGCGCAACCTGAATGAAATCGAGGATAACTGATGCCGCAGGTCATTTTTCTGCCCCACGAGAAGTTCTGCCCGGAAGGCATGGTTGTCGAGGCTGAGCCCGGCATCTCCATTCTCGAGCTGGCCCATGAGCACCACATCGAGATGGAAAGTGCCTGTGGCGGCGTTTGCGCCTGCACCACTTGTCACTGCATCGTTCGAGAAGGGTTTGATTCGCTGGAAGAAGCGGACGAGCTGGAAGAAGATTTCCTCGATCGTGCCTGGGGTCTGGAAGCTCAATCGCGTCTGGCCTGCCAGGCGATCGTCGGGACCGAAGACCTGACCATCGAGATTCCGAAATACTCGCTCAACCACGCCGCCGAAGCGCCGCACTGATTCAAGGGAACTGTCATGAGCCTGAAATGGGTTGATGTGCTGGAAATCGCGATCCAGCTGGCTGAGTCAAAGCCCGATGTAGACCCGCGTTACGTGAACTTCGTCGATCTGCACCAATGGGTGCTGGCGTTGCCGGAGTTCAGCGATGATCCGACACGCGGTGGCGAGAAGGTGCTTGAAGCCATTCAGGCCGCCTGGATCGAAGAAGCAGACTGATTCTGCACCGTACGCAGTTAGGCAATACCCAAGAACCCGCGTATAATTCGCGGGTTTAATTTTTCACAAATTACCGTTTCTGGAGTTACACCATGGCTGTTCAACGTACTTTCTCCATCATCAAGCCTGACGCTGTTGCAAAAAACGTCATCGGCGAGATCACCACTCGTTTCGAAAAAGCAGGCCTGCGCGTTGTAGCTTCGAAACTGAAGCAACTGTCCAAAGCCGAAGCTGAAGGCTTCTACGCTGAGCACAGCGCTCGTGGTTTCTTCAACGACCTGGTTGCTTTCATGATCTCCGGTCCGGTTGTCGTTCAGGTTCTGGAAGGCGAAAACGCTATCGCTCTGAACCGTGAGCTGATGGGCGCTACCAACCCTAAAGAAGCTGCTGCCGGCACCATCCGTGCTGACTTCGCTGATTCCATCGACGCCAACGCTGTACACGGCTCGGACTCCGAAGCCGCTGCTGCTCGCGAAATCTCGTACTTCTTCGCAGCTACTGAAGTAACCACTCGCTAAGCATTGGCTTAAGAGTGAAGGTGAATCCATGACTACATCGACTGTAAAAACCAACCTGCTGGGTCTGACTCAACAGGAAATGGAAAAATTCTTCGACTCAATCGGGGAGAAGCGTTTCCGTGCCGGTCAGGTAATGAAATGGATTCACCACCTTGGCGTCGATGATTTCGACGCCATGACGAATGTCAGCAAGGCCTTGCGCGACAAGCTCAAGGCTATTGCCGAAGTTCGCGGTCCTGAGGTCGTCAGCGAGGACATTTCCACCGACGGCACCCGTAAGTGGGTGGTGCGCGTGGCGTCCGGCAGCTGCGTCGAGACCGTTTACATTCCCCAGGGCAAACGCGGCACTCTGTGCGTTTCGTCCCAGGCAGGCTGTGCCCTGGATTGCAGTTTCTGCTCCACCGGCAAGCAAGGTTTCAACAGCAACCTCACCGCCGCCGAAGTTATCGGTCAGGTGTGGATTGCCAATAAATCGTTCGGCAGCATCCCGGCGACCGCCGACCGTGCCATCACCAACGTGGTGATGATGGGTATGGGCGAGCCGCTGCTGAACTTCGACAACGTCGTTGCGGCCATGCATCTGATGATGGACGACCTGGGCTACGGCATTTCCAAGCGCCGTGTGACCCTGTCGACCTCCGGCGTGGTGCCGATGATCGATGAGCTGTCCAAGCACATCGACGTCTCCCTGGCGTTGTCCCTGCACGCACCGAACGACGCATTGCGTAACCAATTGGTGCCGATCAACAAGAAGTATCCGCTTAAGATGCTGCTCGAGTCGTGCCAGCGCTACATGTCGTCCCTGGGCGAAAAACGCGTGCTGACCATCGAGTACACCTTGCTCAAGGACATCAACGACAAGGTCGAACATGCCGTTGAGATGATCGAGTTGCTCAAGAACATCCCGTGCAAGATCAACCTGATTCCGTTCAACCCGTTCCCGCATTCCGGTTACGAGCGCCCGAGCAACAACGCGATTCGCCGGTTCCAGGATCAGCTTCACCATGCAGGCTTCAATGTCACCGTACGCACCACCCGCGGTGAAGACATCGATGCCGCGTGTGGCCAATTGGTAGGGCAGGTGCTGGATCGCACCCGTCGCAGCGAACGTTATATCGCCGTGCGCGAGTTGAGCGCCGACAACGATATGGCGCAAAACGCCGCGAAATAAATCAAGAGAGGATCTCTATGTCCCTGCGCTTCGCGCTGCTTGTGCTGTTGGCCAGTCTTTGTACTGGCTGCGTTCTGTCGGGCGATTTCAACCCGATGAAGACCAGCAAGGGCCGCGATGAAGCGCGTGTCGCCTATGTGCAACTGGGTTTGGGCTACTTGCAGCAGGGCATGACCGAACGCGCCAAGGTCCCGTTGAAAAAGGCCTTGGAACTGGACAGCTCGGACCCCGACGCCAACGCCGCTTTGGGGCTGGTGTTTCAGGCGGAGATGGAGCCGGAGCTGGCGGACGAGCACTTTCGCAAGGCGCTGTCCTCCCGGTCCAACGATGCACGCATCCTGAATAACTACGGCAGTTTTCTTTTCGAGCAGAAACGTTACAAAGAGGCGTACGAGCGCTTCGAACAAGCTGCCGCCGATACCCTGTATCCTGAGCGTTCACGGGTGTTCGAGAACCTGGGCATGACCGCTTCCAAGCTTGGCCAGCGTGATCTGGCCCGGCAGCAACTGGAAAAAGCCCTGCGTTTGAACCGTCAACAACCCCGTGCATTGCTGGAAATGGCTGAGTTGTCTTACGAAGACAGGCATTATGTGCCCGCACGTGACTATTACGACCGTTTTAGCCTGCTCACCGAGCAAAATGCACGTAGTCTATTGCTCGGCGTTCGTCTGGCAAAAGTGTTCGAAGATCGCGACAAGGCCGCCAGTTTTGGCCTGCAACTAAAACGACTCTATCCCGGTACGCCGGAATATCAGCAATACCTGTCGGAGCAATGATGAAAGCGGCGCATCCTGAAGTTGTAGCGGCGAATCGCGTTAACCCCGGTGAGACTTTGCGCCAGGCCCGCGAAAGCAATGGCTGGTCGCTGGCCGAAGTGGCCCTCAAGCTCAACCTCACCGTTAACTCCCTTAGCAATCTTGAAGCCGGCGCTTTCGACAAGCTGCCTGGGCATACTTTTGCCCGCGGTTATATTCGCGCGTACGCCAAATTGCTGGGCATGGACCAGACCGTTCTGGTTCAGCAGTTCGACCAATCCACCGGCACCGACTCCCAGGGTAGCAATGTCCACAGCCTGGGTCGCATCGAAGAACCGGTTCGGGTTTCCCACACCATTTTGCGAATCGTCAGCCTGTTGCTGCTGATCGCGGTGATCGGCGGTGGTTTTGTCTGGTGGCAGGATCAGACCTCTTTGCGCACCAAAGACCAGGTCAGCCTGAGCCCGGAACACGTTGAAGTCGAAGGCGCCGATGGCACCACCCAGATCCATCCGCTGGACGAGCCGGAAGACCAGGCTGTCGCGGAAGGTCAGGCAGAAGGCACGACGTCGCTGGCATTGCCGCAAGCCGAAAGCTCGACTGAAGAACCGGCCGAAGCCGAAACCACTGCGCCTGCTGCCGCTCCAGCTGCACCGGCGGCCCCAGCGCCTGCCGCACCGACACACAGCGCCGCGCCGGTTGTCGCGACGCCGGTAGCGCCAGCCCCGACGGCACCTGTGGTAGCGACCCCGCCAGCGAGCGCTTCGGTCACGCCGACCATTCCCGCACCGGCAGCGGCTGCTCCAGCTGCCGGCCAGGGTCAGGTTCAATTGCAATTCACTGCTGATTGCTGGACCCAGGTTACCGACGGCACTGGCAAAGTGCTGCTGAGTGGTCTCAAGCGTAAAGGCGAAAACGTTACCGTCAGCGGCAAGCCGCCGTTTGCCGTGCGTCTGGGCTTCGCCCGTGGCGCGCAGGTCAGCTACAACGGGCAGGTGGTCGATGTCGCTCCGTTCACCAGTGGCGAGACTGCTCGCCTGAAGTTGGGTCAATAAGTCATGCACGGCGAATCTCCAATCAAGCGTCGCGAATCCCGGAAAATCTGGGTCGGTAACGTGCCTGTTGGCGGCGATGCGCCCATCGCTGTGCAGAGCATGACCAACAGCGACACCAATGACGTCGCCGCCACCGTGGCCCAGATCAATCGTCTGGAAGCCGCTGGTGTCGATATCGTGCGGGTTTCGGTGCCGGACATGGACGCCGCCGAAGCCTTCGGCAAGATCAAGCAACTGGTCAAAGTGCCGCTGGTGGCCGACATTCACTTCGACTACAAGATCGCGCTGCGCGTCGCCGAACTGGGCGTTGACTGCCTGCGGATCAACCCGGGCAACATCGGTCGTGAAGACCGCGTGCGCGCGGTGGTCGATGCCGCCCGTGATCGCGGGATTCCGATCCGCATCGGCGTCAACGCCGGCTCCCTGGAAAAAGACCTGCAAAAGAAATACGGCGAGCCGACCCCGGCCGCGCTGGTCGAGTCTGCCCTGCGTCACGTCGAGCACCTTGAACGCCTGAACTTCCAGGACTTCAAGGTCAGCGTGAAAGCCTCCGACGTGTTCATGGCCGTCGCCGCTTACCGCCTGCTGGCCAAGGAAATCGTCCAGCCGCTGCATCTGGGGATTACCGAAGCCGGTGGTTTGCGTTCCGGCACGGTGAAATCTGCCGTAGGCCTCGGTATGCTGCTCGCCGAAGGTATTGGCGATACTATCCGCATCTCGTTGGCGGCCGACCCGGTCGAGGAAGTGAAAGTCGGCTACGACATTCTCAAATCCCTGCACCTGCGTTCCCGTGGCATCAACTTCATCGCCTGCCCGAGCTGCTCGCGGCAGAACTTCGATGTGGTCAAGACCATGAACGAGCTGGAAGGGCGCCTCGAAGACCTGCTGGTGCCGCTGGATGTCGCGGTGATCGGTTGTGTGGTCAACGGGCCGGGCGAAGCCAAGGAAGCCCATATCGGCTTGACCGGCGGCACGCCAAACCTGATTTACATCGACGGCAAGCCGTCGCAGAAACTGACGAATGACAATCTGGTGGATGAGCTCGAACGCTTGATCCGCCAGAAAGCGGCCGAAAAGGTCGAAGCCGACGCGGCAGTCATCGCCCGCGGTTGAGTCGAACGAATTTAAGGATTGATAGTGAGCAAGTCTCTGCAAGCCATACGTGGCATGAACGACATCCTGCCCGAACAGACTCCCCTGTGGCGTCATTTCGAGGGCACCGTTTCGCGTCTGCTGGATAACTACGGTTACAAGCAGATCCGCATGCCGATCGTCGAGTTCACCGAGCTGTTCAAGCGCTCGATCGGCGAAGTGACCGACATCGTCGAAAAAGAGATGTACACCTTCGAAGACCGCAACGGCGATTCGCTGACCCTGCGCCCAGAAGGCACGGCGGCCTGCGTGCGTGCGGTGCTCGAGCACGGCATCACCGGCGGTGGCCAGGTGCAGAAACTCTGGTACATCGGCCCGATGTTCCGCCATGAACGTCCGCAGAAAGGCCGTTATCGCCAGTTCCACCAGATCGGTGTCGAGGTGTTCAACCTCGACGGTCCGGACATCGACGCCGAGCTGATCGTGCTGACCTGGCGCCTGTGGGGCGAGCTGGGCATCCGTGATGCGGTCAAGCTCGAGCTCAACAGCCTGGGCACCAGCGAATCCCGTGGTCGTTATCGCGAAGCGCTGGTCGAGTTCCTGTCCGCTCACCTGGACAAGCTCGACGAAGACAGCCAGCGTCGTCTGAAGACCAACCCGCTACGGGTTCTGGACACCAAGAACGCCGACACTCAAGCGATCCTGGTCGACGCGCCGAAAATGGCCGACTACCTCGACGACGAATCCCGCGTGCACTTCGAGGGCCTCAAGGCTCGCCTGGACGCTGCCGGCATTCCCTATGTGATCAACCCGAAGCTGGTCCGCGGGCTGGATTACTACAGCAAGACCGTTTTCGAATGGGTCACCGACAAGTTGGGCGCTCAAGGCACCGTGTGTGCCGGCGGTCGTTACGACGGTCTGGTGGAGCAGATGGGCGGCAAGCCGACCCCGGGCGTAGGTTTCGCCATGGGCATCGAGCGCCTCGTGCTGCTGCTGGAAACCCTGGAGCAGATCCCGGAAGAGATCTCCCGCCAGGTCGACGTTTATCTTTGCGCATTCGGCGAGGCTGCCGAGTTGGCTGCGCTGACGTTGAGCGAGAAGGTTCGCGATCAATTGCCCAACCTGCGCCTGCAGATCAATGCCGGCGCCGGCAGCTTCAAAAGCCAGTTCAAGAAGGCCGACAAGAGCGGTGCGCTGTACGCGCTGATCCTCGGTGACGACGAAATGGCCCAGCAAGTGGTAGGTTTCAAACCCCTGCGTGGCCAGGGCGAACAACAAAGCATTGCCTGGGATGCGCTTGCTGCACACCTGGCCACCTGCGTCGTGCAGGGTTGAAGCTGTCAAACAGCCGATTTAGCGATTAAGGAGTATTGGGGTGTCGAGTACCGAAGACGAACAACTGGCGGATTTTAAGGACTGGTGGTCACGCAACGGCAAGCCCCTGGTCACTGGCGGCCTGTTGGCGCTGGTCATCGTGTTCGGCTGGCAGGCCTATCACAAGTATCAGAGCAATCAGTCGCAAAGCGCCTCGATTCTCTATCAGCAATTGCTCGAAACCACGCTGACGCCTGACGGCAAGCCTGACGCCGCCCGTGTTTCGGACCTGGCCGGCAAGCTCAACAGCGAGTTCGGCGGCACCGCCTACGCGCAGTACGGCAGCCTGTTCGTGGCGAAAGTCGCGGTCGACAGCGGCAAGCTGGACGACGCCGCCACCGAACTGAAAGCCATCGTTGCCAAACCGGCCAACCCGGCACTGGGCGAAATCGCCCGTCAGCGCCTGGCGCAGGTACTGGCTGCGCAGAACAAGGCCGATGAAGCCCTGAAACTGCTCGAAGGCGATGCCGATAAAGCATTCCTCGCCACTCGCGAAGAACTCAAGGGCGACCTGCTGGTGCAGTTGGGTCGTACTGATGAAGCGAACGCTGCGTATCAAAAAGCCAAGGCGGCACTGTCGGATGAAGCGGCAGTCGGTGGCCTACAAATCAAGCTGGACGATCTGGCCAAAGGGGATGCGTGACGTGATCCGTTGGAAACATGCAGCATTGCTGGCTCTGGCCGTATTGGCCGCGGGTTGCAGCAGCAACAGCAAAAAAGAATTGCCGCCTGCCGAGCTGGTCGACTTCAAAGAAGAAGTGGTCCTGCAAAAGCAGTGGAGTCGTTCGATCGGTGACGGTCAGGGCGAAACCTACAACATGCTGGTTCCGGCGATCGATGGCGATACCATCTATGCCGCCGACGTCACTGGTGTGGTGATGGCGATGGATCGCAGCAATGGCGACGTCAAATGGAAGAAAGACCTCGAACTGCCTGTTTCCGGCGCCGTTGGCGTAGGTTACGGCTTGCTCGTGATCGGTACGACCAAGGGCGAAATCGTTGCGATGGACGCCACCAACGGTGAAGAGAAATGGCGCGCTCGCGTGTCCAGCGAAGTCCTCGCACCGCCGGCCAACAACGGTGACGTGGTGGTCGTTCAGACTCAGGACGACCGTCTGATCGGTCTGGATGCCGCCACCGGCAACCAGCGCTGGTTGTATGACAGCACGCCTGCGGTCCTGACGCTGCGCGGCACCAGTGCACCGATCGTCACCAACCGCCTCGCGGTGGCTGGCCTGTCGACCGGTAAAGTGGTTGCGCTCGATATCTCCAACGGCGTGCCGGTGTGGGAACAGCGGGTAGCGATTCCACAAGGTCGTTCGGAACTGGAACGCGTTGTCGATATCGACGGTGGCTTGCTGCTGTCCGGCGGTACGCTGTACGTCGCCAGCTATCAGGGTCGCGTTGCGGCACTGGACCTGGAAAGCGGTCGTCAACTCTGGCAGCGTGATGCTTCCAGCTATGCGGGCGTGGCCCAGGGTTTCGGCACTGTTTATGTGAGCCTGTCTTCGGGCACGGTTGAAGGCGTCGACGAGCGTTCCACCACGGCTTTGTGGAGCAACGATTCGCTGGCTCGCCGTCAACTGTCGGCTCCGGAAGTGTTCTCCAGCTATGTTGCAGTCGGTGACATGGAAGGTTACGTGCACCTGCTGAGCCAGGTGGACGGTCGCTTCGTCGGCCGCGAGCGCATCGACAGCGACGGCCTGCGTGCCCGTCCGCTGGTGGTGGGTGACACGATTTATCTGTATGGCAACAGCGGCAAACTGGAAGCCCTGACCATCAAGTAACAACTATGCTTGGGGTTAACACCCCAGGCTGCTTCACTTGTGGGTATGAATGTGGGAGCGAGCCTGCTCGCGATGGACGTCGACGATTACGTTGGCAACCTGAATAGACGCGGTGTCTTTGCGTTTTTCGCGAGCAAGCTCGCTCCTGCAGAAACACACACAGTGATTGCCCCGAGCACCAGCCGCTGCCTCGCAGCGGCTTTTGTATTTTCTGAAATAACGAAGTGGAGAGCCGCATGGTTCCCGTAATCGCCCTGGTGGGCCGACCGAACGTCGGCAAGTCCACCTTGTTCAACCGCCTGACCAGGACTCGCGACGCCATCGTCGGCGACTTGTCCGGTCTGACCCGTGATCGCCAATACGGTGAGGCCAAGTGGCAAGGGCGTTCCTACATTCTGGTCGACACCGGCGGTATCTCCGGTGACGAGCACGGTATGGACGAAAAAATGGCCGAGCAGTCGCTGCTGGCCATTGAAGAAGCCGATGTCGTTCTGTTCCTGGTAGATGCCAAGGCCGGTTTCACCGCCGCCGACCAGATGATCGCCGAGCATTTGCGCAAACGTAACAAGCGTTCCTACGTGGTTGCCAACAAGGTCGACAACATCGACCCTGAAATGGCCCGCGCCGAGTTCGCCCCGTTGGGCATGGGCCACGCGATCCCTATCGCCGGTGCTCATGGTCGTGGCATCACCCAGATGCTGGAAATCGCCCTGAGCGACTTCCCGAAAGACGAAGAAGAACCGGAAGACGGCGAAGAAGAAATCGTTGCCGAAGGCGAGGAAGCCAAGCGCATTCCTGGCCCGAGCGAAAAAGACGGGATCAAGATCGCGATCATCGGTCGCCCGAACGTCGGCAAGTCGACCCTGGTCAACCGCATGCTCGGTGAAGACCGCGTAATCGTGTATGACCAACCCGGCACTACCCGCGACAGTATC
The DNA here is from genome assembly GCF_007828295.1 of Pseudomonas sp. SJZ080. Taxonomy (NCBI): domain Bacteria; kingdom Pseudomonadati; phylum Pseudomonadota; class Gammaproteobacteria; order Pseudomonadales; family Pseudomonadaceae; genus Pseudomonas; species Pseudomonas sp. SJZ080. The sequence goes on along the minus strand of NZ_VIUK01000003.1, from coordinate 134,097 downwards.
TACATCCCGTTCGAGCGCAACGACGAGAAGTACACGCTGATCGACACCGCCGGTGTGCGCAAGCGCGGCAAGATCCACGAGGAAGTCGAAAAGTTCTCCGTGGTCAAAACCCTGCAGGCGATCAAAGACGCCAACGTGGTGATCTTCGTGATGGACGCCCGCGAAGGCGTGGTGGACCACGACCTGAACCTGCTGGGTTTCGCCATTGAATCGGGTCGTGCGCTGGTCATCGCGATCAACAAGTGGGACGGCATGACGCCGAGCGAGCGTGACTTCGTGAAGGTCGAGCTGCAACGTCGACTGTTCTTCGTTGACTACGCCGACATCCACTTCATCTCGGCCCTGCACGGCACTGGCGTGGGCAACCTGTATGCCTCCGTACAGAACTCGTTCAAGTCTGCGGTCACCCGCTGGCCGACCAACCGCCTGACCCAGATCCTGGAAGATGCGGTCGGTGAACACGCGCCGCCGATGGTCAACAACCGCCGGATCAAGCTGCGTTATGCCCACTTGGGTGGTGCGAACCCGCCGATCATCGTGATTCACGGTAACCAGATCGAGAAGGTGCCGAAGTCTTACGTCCGTTATCTGGAAAACACTTACCGTCGTGTCTTGAAACTGGTCGGTACGCCGATCCGCATCGAGTTCAAGGGCGGCGAGAACCCGTACGAAGGCAACAAGAACTCGCTCACCGACCGTCAGGTCAACAAGAAGCGTCGCTTGATGTCGCACCACAAGAAAGCCGACAAGAAGCGCCGCGACAAGCGTTGATGCTTTTGTAGGAGCCGGCTTGCTGGCGATGGCATCACCGCGGTTTATATGAAATACCGCAGTGATGCCATCGCCAGCAAGCCGGCTCCTACAGGGGGACGGCAGTAAAAAGGGCGCTCACCAGAGCGCCCTTTTTTTATGGGCGCCGTTTGGGCTATCCTCGGGCTCTCCCGCGCCGCCGTTAGAGCCGGGTGTAGAGCAGGGAATCACCGATGATCACCAGTAAGCTGCCGAATGTCGGCATCACTATCTTCACGCAGATGTCTCAGCTCGCGGCGCAAACCGGGGCGATCAACCTGTCCCAGGGTTTTCCCGATTTCGATGCACCGCAGGCCCTGTGCGATGCGGTCGGTCGGCATGTTGCCAATGGCCACAACCAGTATTCGCCGATGACGGGCCTGCCGGCGCTGCGCCAGCAAGTGGCGGCGAAGATCGCTCGCAGCTACGGCATCAATGTCGATGCCGACAACGAAGTGACCATCACGCCCGGCGCCACCCAGGCGATCTTCTGCGCGATTCAGGCGGTTATCCACAGCGGCGACGAAGTGATCGTGTTCGATCCGTGCTACGACAGTTACGAGCCGTCGGTTGAACTGGCCGGTGGTCGTTGCGTGCATGTGCAGCTCGGGCTGAATGACTTCTCCATCGACTTCCAGAAACTGGCGGAGGCCATTACGCCGCGCACGCGGATGATTGTGCTGAACACCCCGCACAACCCGAGTGGCGCACTGATCAGCCGTGCCGAGCTGGATCAGTTGGCGGATCTGATTCGTGATCGCGATATCTACCTCGTCAGCGACGAAGTCTACGAACACCTGGTGTTCGACGGTGTGCCTCACGTCAGTGTGCTGAATCACGAAGAGCTGTATCAGCGTGCCTTTGTGGTCAGTTCGTTTGGCAAGACCTATCACGTCACCGGCTGGAAAACCGGTTATGTGGTCGCACCGCCGGCCCTGACGGCGGAATTGCGCAAGGTTCACCAGTACGTCAGTTTCTGCGGCGTGACGCCGCTGCAATTTGCCTTGGCCGATTTCATGGCTGAGCACCCGGAGCATGTCGAAGAGCTGCCGGCTTTTTATCAGGCCAAGCGCGACCTGTTCTGCGACCTTCTGACGCCATCGCGCTTCAGTTTCACCCGCGTGACCGGCACCTATTTCCAGTTGGTCGATTACTCGCAGATCCGACCGGACCTCAACGACGTCGAGATGGCGCTGTGGATGACCCGCGAACACGGCGTGGCGAGCATCCCGATCTCGGTGTTCTACCAGACACCGCCCGAAGGCCAGCGCCTGGTGCGTCTGTGCTTTGCCAAGCGTGAGGAGACCCTGCGTGAAGCAGCGGCAAAACTATGCGTGATCTGAGTGCACTGCCCAACCTGAACATTGCGCTGGTCCAGACGACCCTGGCCTGGCACGACCGCCAGGCCAATCTGGAGCATTTTGAGCAACTGCTGGAACAGGCTCGCGGCGCTGACCTGATCATCCTGCCGGAGATGTTCACCACGGGTTTCTCCATGGAATCCGAGACGCTCGCCGAACCGGAAAATGGTCCGACCAGCAAATGGCTGCGCGCACGGGCTGCGCAACTCGATGCCGTGATCACCGGCAGCATCATCGTTCAGGCCGCCGACGGCAGTCATCGCAATCGCCTGTTGTGGGCACGGCCGGACGGTGAAGTCTGGCACTACGACAAGCGTCACCTGTTCCGCATGGCGGGCGAGCACAATCACTACACGCCAGGTGAGCGCCAGGTGCAGTTCGAGCTCAAAGGCTGGCGTGTGCGGCCGCTGATTTGCTACGACTTGCGTTTCCCGGTGTGGAGCCGCGATGCCCAGGACACTGACCTGTTGCTGTACACCGCGAATTGGCCGGGTGCGCGGCGTCAGCACTGGAACCGTTTGCTGCCGGCACGGGCGATCGAAAACCTGTGTTATGTGGCGGCGGTGAATCGCATCGGGACTGACGGAAAAGGTTTCGCGTATACCGGCGACAGTCAGGTGCTGGATTTTCAGGGCGAGACGTTGCTCAGTGCCGGCGAAGCCGATGGCGTATTTCAGGTGGTTTTGAATGCCGCCGACCTTCAGGCTTATCGCACGCGTTTCCCGGCGAATCTGGATGCTGACACCTTCGAGTTCACTTGATCGGCTGGCTGTTAACGATTCTGGGTGCGGATTTTTCCAGGCAGGCCGATAGGAAGGTCAGCCCAGGAGTAGTGAGCCATGATCAACGTGAGCACCATCACCATTAACTCGTACGCCGTGTCCTCGCCGAACAGCAAGCTCAACTGGCCAGTGCTCAGAAGAGCCAGGACAACGAGCAAAAGGCGCAGCAGGTGATGGAAATCCAGGTCCAGATTGCCGTGACCATGCCTGAAATCTGTATTGCCTGACAAGGCCTCTTCGCGAGCAAGCCCGCTCCCACATTGGAGTTGTGTTCACACCGGTCAAATGTGGGAGCGGGCTTGCTCGCGAAGAGGCCCTGTCAGGCAGCACAAAAACAGCAGGCAAACAAAAAGGCCCCGAGGTTCGCACCTTGGGGCCTTTTGCATTTCAGCGAACGCTTACGCCGCTTTCGCTTCCGGCTGGCTCAACGAGCGGTTCAGCGCACTGAACAGAGCCTTGAAGCTGGCGGTGGTGATGTTTTCATCGATGCCGACGCCATGCACGGCACGTTCACCGTTCACACGCAGCTCGATGTAGGCCGCTGCCTTGGCGTTGGTGCCCGCGCCGATCGCGTGTTCGTTGTAGTCCATGATCTCCACCGGAATCGGCAGACCGGCCACCAGCGCTTCCAGCGCGCCGTTGCCCTTGCCGCGCCAGTGCAGGTTGGTTTCGCCCTGGCCTTTGCCGGAGACTTCCACTTCGACGGCGCTGTGACCGTTCTCTTCCTGCAGGCGATGGCTGACCAGCGCGTACGGGGTGTTGGCCTGCAAGTACTCGCTGTGCAACAACGCGTGGATCTGCTGGGCGGTCATTTCGAGGCCCAGGCGATCGGTTTCACGCTGCACGACCTGGCTGAACTCGATCTGCATGCGACGCGGCAAGCTGATGCCGTATTCCTGTTCCAGCAGGTAAGCGATACCGCCCTTGCCCGACTGGCTGTTGACGCGGATCACCGCCTCGTAGCTGCGGCCGATGTCGGCCGGGTCGATCGGCAAGTACGGCACTTCCCACAGGGCGTCCGGTTTCTGCTGGGCGAAGCCCTTGCGGATGGCGTCCTGGTGCGAGCCGGAGAACGCGGTGTGAACCAGGTCGCCGACGTACGGGTGACGCGGGTGCACCTGGATCTGGTTGCATTCTTCGACGACTTTGCGCACGCCGTCGATGTCGGAGAAGTCCAGCTCAGGGTGAATGCCCTGGGTGTACAGGTTCAGTGCCACGGTCACGAGATCGACGTTACCGGTACGCTCGCCGTTGCCGAAGAGGCAGCCTTCGACACGGTCTGCGCCGGCCATCAGGCCCAGCTCGGTGGCGGCCACGCCGGTGCCACGGTCGTTGTGGGTGTGCAGGCTGATGATCACGCTGTCACGACGGTTGATGTGACGACCGAACCATTCGATCTGGTCGGCATAAATGTTCGGGGTCGCGCATTCGACGGTGGCCGGCAGGTTGAGGATCATCTTGTGCTCGGGCGTCGGGTTCCAGACTTCGATCACCGCGTCGCAGACTTCCTTGGCGAACTCCAGTTCGGTGGCGCTGAAGGTTTCCGGTGAGTACTCGAAGGTCCACTGGGTTTCCGGTTGCTGGGCGGCATATTTGACGAACAGCTTGGCCGCGCTCACGGCGATTTCCTTGATCCCGTCCTTGTCCTGGTTGAAGACAATGCGGCGGAAGGAAGGGGAGGTCGCGTTGTACAGGTGAACGATGGCTTTCTTCGCCCCGCGCAAGGATTCGAAGGTACGTGCGATCAGGTCTTCACGGCCCTGTGTCAGCACCTGAATGGTGGTGTCGTCCGGGATGTAGTTGCCTTCGATCAGGGTGCGCACGAAGTCGAAGTCGGTTTGCGAAGCAGCCGGGAACGAGGCTTCGATTTCTTTCACGCCGACCTGCACCAGGGTTTTCCAGAAACGCAGCTTCTTGACCGCGTCCATCGGCTCGATCAGCGACTGGTTGCCATCGCGAAGGTCGGAGCTGCACCAGATCGGCGCTGCGGTAATGGTCTTCGACGGCCAGGTGCGGTCCGGGATGTCGATGGTCGGGAACGCGCGGTATTTCGAAGACGGGTCTTTGAGCATGCTCATCGGGAAATCCTTATTGTGTGGGCCGAAAAAAGGCGGCCTGCCGGTAGATCAAATGTTCTTGGGAAAAGCGTAAGACGAGGCGTCGCGATTCAGCCCGGCAGTCGTGCGCTGACGAGGCACAGGCTGCGGTGCTGGCGAAGCTGAATGAGGGTGTGAGAGGTTTTCATGCCTTCAACCCTAACCGCGAGGGTGAAGGATGGCAAGCAGTCGAAAAAAATTGAGAGGAATACTCGAATGGGGAGATTTATCGAGATTTTATTGCGGTGAAAGGGAGTGATGTTGTGGATGTTTGCGCGAGGTTTGAGGGATGCGCAATTGCGGAGTCTGGGTACAGGGCTGAGATAGGTCGCGTCCTCGATGTTGTCTTCGCGAGCAAGCCCGCTCCCACATTTGATCGGAGCGAGCCCCGCCGAAATTCTAATGTGGGAGCGGGCTTGCTCGCGAAGAGGACAGACGCCTCACCGACTACTTAAGGCTGAAACGCGCCAATGAAAATTGCCGGATCCACCCGCGCATCATTCAGGCTGACATTCCAGTGCATATGCGGCCCGGTCGCGCGCCCGGTGGCGCCAACCTTCCCTACCACGCCGCCACGGGCCAGTTGTTGCCCGACCTGCACATCAATCTTCGACATGTGGCAGAACATGCTGATAAAGCCCTGCCCATGGTCGACAAACACCGTGTTGCCATTAAAGAAGTAGTTACCGATCAGGATCACCTTGCCCGCGGCCGGGGTCTTGATCGGTGTGCCGGCGCCCACGGCGAAATCCAGGCCCGAGTGCGGATTGCGCTCTTCACCATTGAAGAACCGGCGCACACCGAACTTGCTCGACAGCGGCCCGTTGACCGGTTTGTCCAGCAGCAGGTTGCTTGGGGTATTGGGACTGAACGTGCGGTAGGCGGCGATTTGCTCGGCCAGTTCGCGCTCGATGCGCTTGAGATTGTCCGGGTCTGGATTGACCTGTTGAGTGTTTTTCAAGGTGATGCGCTGTTCCGGGTATTTCTTGTTGCCGACGGTGAAACCCAGGTTACGACCACCGCTGCTGATGGATTGCGCCCCCGGTTTGACGGTCAACGGCACACCGACAATCGCCAGCCAATTGTTCTGCTCCTTGACCACCAGCACCGGTTTGCCTTGATAACTGGCTTTCGGCGCCTGGGCAGCACTGCCCAGATCCACCACCGCCACACCGCCCGGCACCGGTTTGTTCAACAGGCGGGTGATGTAGCTGTCGGCGTGGGCGTTAAAGGTCAGGCACAGCAACAGCAGTGGAGCTAAAAAACGCGGCATGGATCAATCCAGTAAAGAAAGGGTGACAGGCGTCAGGTGATTGTCTTCGACCCGCACGTGCAGTTCGCCTTCACCCAGTTTGGCTTTCAGGCGCTGGCCGTTATGGGTTTGCGCGGCGTTGCGGATCGCGTTACCGCGCTCGTCCAGCAAAATGCTATAGCCACGGCCGAGGGTCGCCAATGGGCTGACCACGTGCAGCGTCTGCACCTGACTTTGCAGTTGCAGACGACGGGATTTGAGGCCTTCGCGGATGGCCCGGGGCAGGCGTTCGGCGAGGCTGTCGAGGCGCTGGCGCAGCATCGCCAGTTGCCGGCCCGGATGTTGCCCGGCGAGGCGGGTTTCCAGGCGGATCAAGCGTTCGCGACGGGTATTGAGGCTGCGTTCGAACGCGCGGCGCATGCGCATGTCCAGATCATCCAGCCGTTGCGCCTGCTGACGCAGACGTTCGCCGGGGTGGCGCAAGCGGCGGGAGATGCCTTCAAGGCGCAACCGATCACGCATCAGGCGGTCGCGCATGCGCATCACCAGGCGTCGATGCAGGCTCTCGACCCGGCGCACCAGGTCGCTGGAGTCCGGCGCCAGCAGTTCAGCGGCGGCGGACGGTGTCGGGGCGCGAACGTCGGCCACGAAGTCGCTGATCGATACATCGGTTTCATGGCCGACGGCGCTGACGATCGGCGTCACGCAAGCATCCACGGCACGGGCCACGGCTTCTTCGTTGAAACACCACAGGTCTTCCAGCGAGCCGCCGCCACGGGCCAGGATCAACGCATCGAAACCACGAGCGTCCGCCAGTTTCAGCGCGCGGACAATCTGCACGGTGGCCTCGCGGCCCTGCACGGCGGTGGGGATCAGTGTCAGTTGCACCTGGGGCGCACGGCGGCGGAATACGCTGATGATGTCGCGGATCACTGCGCCGGTCGGCGAACTGATGATGCCAATGCGCTGCGGATGCGCCGGCAGCGGCACTTTGCGTTCGGCGCTGAACAGGCCTTCGGCGCTGAGCTTTTCCTTCAAGGCATCGAAGGCCAGGCGCAGTGCACCGTCACCGGCCGGCTCGACGGTGTCGAGGATCAGCTGATAGTCGCCGCGCCCTTCGAACAGCGAAACCTTGCCGCGCACCTTGACCGCCAGACCATCCTTCAGCGCCTGGCGAACCCGCGCCGCGTTCTGCCGGAATAATGCGCAACGCACTTGGGCGCCGCTGTCTTTCAACGTGAAATACACATGGCCGGACGCCGGGCGCGCGAGGTTGGAGATTTCACCTTCGACCCAGATATTGCTGAACACGTCTTCGAGCAACACCCGCGCGCGGCCGTTGAGCTGGCTGACAGTCAGGACTTCACGGTCCAGGCCAAGTCTTGCAAAGGGATCTTTAATCATGGGGCGCATGATAAAGGCATTCGTCGCTGAATCTCCATGAATCAACGCAAATCCCTTGTGGGAGCGGGCTTGCTCGCGATAGCGGTGTGTCAGTCGACATTGATGTTGAATGTTCGACCGCTATCGCGAGCAAGCCTGTTCCCACAGGAGTTTGTGCAGGTTTTGAGGAAGTGTTCGACCAATGCTGTGGGATTCTGCCGGCAGGCGAGGGCGACGGTGCTGTGGCAATCCGGGTCGGCCAGGGGCAGGAAATGAATGTCGGGCGGCGCGATGTCCTGCATCGACTCCGGCAGCAGGGCGATGCCGAACCCGGCCTGAATCAATTGCAGTTGCGTGGTTTTGCGCGACACCACGCGGGCCGCTTTTGGAAAGAAACCCTGACGCATGCACAGCTCGGCGGACAGATAACTCAACCCTCCACGCTGAGGATGAGGAATGGAGATAAACGCCTCATCCTTGAGTTGCGCCAGATCGATGCCCTGCGTGGACTTATCCACAGCCAGCCGATGATGGGGCGGAACGGCCAGCAGCAATCGTTCGCTATACAAAGGAACAATCTGCACGCCTTCACGTTGGCGCAACACCGGCAGGCGCAGCAGTCCGACATCCAGCCGGTTGTCGGCCAACGCTTCAAGTTGCGCTTCGGAGGACAGCTTGGCGATGTCCATGGACACGCCGGCATGCTGGCTCAGGTAGTCGCTGATGCCTCGCAGCAGGCGGCCACTCATGGGCACGGTGCTTGAGTGACTAAGACGTAAGGTGCCGAGTTCTCCATTGCCGACCTGGGTGGCCATCTCACTGGCTTTGGTCAATTCGTTCAACAGGTTTCTGGCCCGCGGCAGGAAGGCTTCACCGGCGGCCGTTAGTCGAGGCAAGCGTGCCGTACGCTCGAACAACGGCGTTTGCAGGCGGGTTTCCATGTCCTTTATTTGCCGGCTCAGGGCCGATTGAGCAATGAACAGTCGTTCGGCGGCGGCGCTGAAACTCCCGCACTCGGCGATTTCCACGAAGTAACGCAATTGACGGGTTGAAAGCACAAGGTATGCCTTTTTGAGATGAGAGGGCCACTTTGAAGATATTAGTCGCAAGGCTCGGCGCTGGCTAAAGTCATCACAGGTATTTAATGAAGGCGTGCAGATGAACGTGCTTGAGTTGTTGCACCAATGGCCATTCGGCGCGACGGATTGGCTGGTGATCGGATCAGGCATCGCGCTGGCTTATATCGTGTTTGGCATCGCCGGGTTCGGCACTGCACTGGTGGCCGGGCCGATTCTGATTCTGTTCATGCCGCTGTCGAAGATCGTGCCGTTGCTGGTGCTGCTGGATTTTGTCGCGGCGTTCGGCAATCTGTTGCCCTCGCGACGGGATGTCGCCAGGCCGGAACTGCTGCGGCTGCTGCCCTGCATGGCGGTGGGTTGCACGCTGGGTGTGATCTTTCTGCTGAGCCTGAAATCCGACCTGTTGCTGCTATTGATGGGGCTGTTCATCAGCGTCTATGCGGTTTACAGCCTGTGGGTCAAAACCCGGCCGATGCAGTTGTCGGCAGGTTGGGCGGTGCCGATGGGCACGGTCGGCGGGATGTTCGGTGCGCTGTTTGGCAGTGGCGGCTTTTTATATGCGATCTATTTGAACAGCCGGTTACCGAAAGACGCGGCGCGGGCAACCCAGAGCGCACTGATCAGTTGCAGCACCGTCGTGCGCCTGAGCCTGTTTGCTGTCGCGGGTGTGTATGCCGAGCTACCCTTGTTGATGTTGGCGCTGTGTTTGTTGCCGGCCATGGCGTTGGGGCTGTGGGCCGGCCGGCGGCTGACCAAGAAGTTGTCCCGCGAGGCGTTCGTGCGGCTGGTGACGTGGTTGGTGCTGGCCAGCGGGATTGCGTTGATCGGGCGGTATTTGAGTACTTGACCTCAGAGTGTCAGGGATTAAGCTGCCGCCCGCTCGGACGCCTTCGCGGGCAAGCCCGCTCCCACAGTGACCGGGGTGAACATGATTTTTATGTACACCACCAATCCTTGTGGGAGCGGGCTTGCCCGCGAAAGCGTCAAACGGTACGCCGCAGAACTTTCCATTGACGTAGCAGGCTTGCACCCATGAATTCCCAAAGCATCATCGTCCCGAAAATCTCTACGCTGCCTGCGCACGAACCCCGGGCAAGGGCGGTCGTGCGGTGGCTGGTGCGCAAGAACATCGTCAAGGAAGAGCTGACCACTTGCGGCCGTACCGGCAACCGCATGGGGCACGCGATCGCCGACGGTGCCCGTGCCGTGGTATTGCACCCGGAAGCACTGCCGTTCGGCGAGCCGATCAATGGCCTCGAGATCATTACCAAGCGTTGCATCTACACGCCGGCCAAGGGTTTCCTTGGCGAAGCAGGCTGTCCCGAGTGCCGCAAGGAAATCGGCGAAGCGTTGTTCGAAAGCCTCGAAGACTGGATGCCGGGGCGCACCGATAACTTCATCTGCCCGGAATGCGGGCATGAAGATGACATCAACGGCTTTCTTTTCTTGCAGGAGTGCGGGTTTTCCAACCTGGGGTTCATCTTCAACAACTGGGCCGAGGCCGGGTTCAAGCAGAGCTTTATCGATGAGTTCGCCGACTGGCTGGATCAGCCCGTCAGTTGGGTGAAGGTCGAGTTGTGATACATCTGATAGACCACGTTATCGTTGATCGTCGGAGCGCCGCCCGCAGCAAGCCGGTTCCTACAATCACGCCGGATATGTTGGAGCCGGCTTGCTGGCGATGCTCTTCAAATCACCCGTCGATCACCGCATCGATAATAGACAGAGTTTTACATTGAACCCGAGGGGGTGTCTGACTATAATGGCGCGCTTCCATTTTCCCGCTCGGGAGCCCCCGCGATGCTGCGTATCAGCCAAGAAGCTCTGACATTCGACGACATTCTCCTAGTGCCTGGTTATTCCGAGGTGCTTCCTAACGAAGTCAGTCTCAAGACCCGCCTTACCCGTGGCATCGAGCTGAATATTCCTCTGGTTTCTGCCGCCATGGACACCGTTACTGAAGCCCGTCTGGCAATTGCCATGGCTCAGGAAGGTGGCATCGGCATTATCCACAAGAACATGACCATCGAGCAGCAAGCTGCCGAAGTGCGCAAGGTCAAGAAGTTCGAAGCCGGCGTGGTCAAGGATCCGATCACCATCGAGGCTGACGCCACGGTTCGTGATCTGTTCGAACTGACCCGCATGCACAATATTTCCGGCGTTCCGGTTTTGCACAATGGCGATCTGGTCGGCATCGTCACTTCCCGTGACGTGCGTTTCGAAAATCGTCTGGAAGCCACCGTCCGCGAAGTGATGACGCCTAAAGAGCGTCTGGTCACTGTCAAGGAAGGCGCCGACAAGAACGACGTTCGCGAGCTGTTGCACAAACACCGCATCGAACGCGTGCTGATCGTCGACGACAAATTTGCCCTCAAAGGCATGATGACCGTCAACGACATCGAAAAAGCCAAGGCTTACCCGCTGGCCAGCAAGGACGATCAAGGTCGTCTGCGCGTTGGCGCTGCCGTCGGTACCGGTAAAGACACCGGTGACCGCGTCGCTGCCCTGGTCAATGCCGGCGTTGACGTGGTGGTGGTCGACACCGCACACGGTCACTCCAAAGGCGTGATCGACCGCGTTCGCTGGGTCAAACAGAATTTCCCTGAAGTGCAGGTGATCGGCGGCAACATCGCCACTGGCGCAGCGGCCAAGGCGCTGGCCGAAGCCGGCGCTGACGCCGTCAAGGTCGGTATCGGCCCTGGCTCGATCTGCACCACCCGCATCGTCGCCGGTGTCGGCGTCCCGCAAATCAGTGCCATCGCCAACGTTGCCGCTGCCCTTGAAGGCACCGGTGTTCCGTTGATCGCCGACGGCGGTATCCGTTTCTCTGGTGACCTGTCCAAGGCCATCGTTGCCGGTGCTTCCTGCGTGATGATGGGCTCGATGTTCGCCGGTACTGAAGAAGCGCCAGGCGAGATCGAACTGTTCCAGGGTCGTTCGTACAAGGCTTACCGTGGCATGGGTTCGCTGGGCGCCATGTCCCAGGCTCAAGGTTCCTCCGACCGTTACTTCCAGGACTCCTCCGCGGGTGCCGAGAAGCTGGTACCGGAAGGTATCGAAGGACGTGTGCCGTACAAGGGCACCCTGAGCGCCATCATCCATCAGCTGATGGGCGGCCTGCGTTCCTCGATGGGCTACACCGGCAGTGCCGACATCGAAGAAATGCGCACCAAGCCTGAGTTCGTGCGGATCACCGGCGCAGGCATGGCCGAGTCCCACGTCCACGACGTACAGATCACCAAAGAAGCGCCAAACTACCGCGTAGGTTGAGGCTTCAAGCAAAACGTTAAGTAACCCGGGGCTGTTCTATTCAGCCCCGAGTTGTTTCTGAATCACGACTGTTTCTGAATTACTTAGACGAGACTGAATCATGGCCCTCGACATTCACGCTCACCGCATCCTGATCCTCGATTTCGGTTCCCAGTACACCCAGCTGATTGCCCGCCGCGTGCGTGAAATCGGCGTGTACTGCGAACTGCATCCTTTCGACATGGATGAAGAAGCGATTCGCGAATTCGCTCCAAAAGGCGTCATTCTCGCCGGCGGCCCCGAGTCTGTGCACGAAGCCAACAGCCCTCGCTGCCCGCAAGCCGTTTTTGACCTGGGCGTACCGGTCTTCGGCATCTGCTACGGCATGCAGACCATGGCTGAACAGCTGGGTGGCAAGGTTGAAGGTTCCGAACTGCGTGAGTTCGGTTACGCCCGCGTTGACGTAGTCGGCAAGAGCCGCCTGCTCGATGGCATCGAAGACCACATCGACGCCGATGGCCTGTTCGGCCTCGACGTATGGATGAGCCACGGTGACAAAGTCACCAAGATGCCACAGGAATTCCACATCCTGGCCAGCACCCCAAGCTGCCCGATCGCCGGCATGTTCGACGATGCTCGCGGCTACTACGGCGTGCAGTTCCACCCGGAAGTGACCCACACCAAGCAGGGCGGACGCATCCTGTCGCGCTTCATCCTCGACATCTGCGGCTGCGAAGCGCTGTGGACGCCGTCGAAGATTGCTGAAGACGCCATCGCTCAGGTTCGCGCCCAGGTCGGCACCGACAACGTACTGCTCGGCCTGTCCGGCGGCGTTGACTCCTCGGTGGTTGCCGCGCTGTTGCACAAGGCCATCGGCGACCAGCTGACCTGCGTCTTCGTCGACAACGGTCTGCTGCGTCTGCACGAAGGCGAGCAAGTGATGGCCATGTTCGCCGAGAACATGGGCGTCAAGGTCATCCGCGCCAACGCCGAAGACCAGTTCCTGAACAACCTGGCTGGCGAAAGCGATCCAGAGAAGAAGCGCAAGATCATCGGCCGTACCTTCATCGACGTCTTCGATGCCCAGTCCAACAAACTGGACAACATCAAGTACCTCGCCCAAGGCACCATCTACCCGGACGTGATCGAGTCGGCTGGTGCGAAAAGCGGCAAGGCTCACGTGATCAAGTCGCACCACAACGTGGGCGGCCTGCCGGAAGAAATGAACCTCAAGCTGGTTGAACCCCTGCGCGAGCTGTTCAAGGACGAAGTCCGTCGTCTGGGCCTGGAACTCGGCCTGCCGTACGACATGGTCTACCGTCACCCGTTCCCGGGCCCGGGCCTGGGCGTGCGCATCCTCGGTGAAGTGAAGAAGGAATATGCCGACCTGCTGCGTCGCGCCGACCACATCTTCATCGAAGAGCTGCGCAAGGCCGACTGGTACCACAAAGTCAGCCAGGCCTTCGTGGTGTTCCAGCCGGTGAAATCGGTTGGCGTTGTCGGCGATGGCCGTCGTTACGCCTGGGTCGTGGCCCTGCGTGCCGTGGAAACCATCGACTTCATGACCGCGCGTTGGGCTCACCTGCCTTACGAACTGCTGGAAACCGTCAGCGGCCGCATCATCAATGAAATCGAAGGCATCTCCCGCGTCACTTACGACGTGTCGAGCAAGCCGCCAGCGACGATTGAGTGGGAATGATCCCTGTCTGTCTGACTGATCGTTCGTAACACCTGAAAGGCCCCGTGAATGTGAGTTCACGGGGCCTTTTGCGTATCAGGAACCTGCGACCTGGACGGGTTTGAGACCCATGAGCCTCAGCGCTGCGGAGAACTCCGAGAGGCTGGGGTAGCGCCGACCGCTGATGGTCGGCCATTTGGGGCGGTCAATGTAGAAGGAGCCATGGTCGCGCTGGATCAGTGTGTGAACGATCGAGCGGTCACTGCTGCGATGAATCAGCGTGGGTTTGTGATCGACGTTCATCACCGCGCAATCACCTGTATTGAGCAGCGCTTTATCCAGGGTTTCAGCCAGCGCAACACTGGGCGGTGTATCCAGTTGCAAGCGCAGATCACCTTTGACACTGGCCAGCGGCCCCAGCGATGAGCACCTCGGGCAGTCTGATCGGCGCTGATCACTTCGTGGGCAAAAAAATTCATCATTTTTTGCCGAAAGTCAGGTTCGACACCGGTCATTCCGGTGCTCCTGTAGCTGGCCATGCAATCAATGGCCTGTATCCGGATATGGCTTCTGCGGGCAGCCTTGACCACTTCCAGAAACGTGAATTGGCCACTGGGGTCGGTGCCGTGCCCTTGATCCAGAGTTTTCAGGTAGCGCTCGAGATCTTCGGACATCGTCCCCGTCCGGTTGAAGGCATCCAGATCGGCCTGATGAAAGTCGGTCAGCAAGTGCTCCATGTAGAGCGTCTTGACCTTTTGCTTGCTCAGCACCTCCATGTTTTCGATCAGGAACTGTTTGCTGGCAACGCTTGAATGGCTCTCACCCACCACCAGCCCTGAGATCAGGCGATACAGCTTCTTGATGAGGTCCTTGTTGGGCAGACGGGCTGGCAGGGAAGGGATCTCGGGCCTGGCGGGCAGAGTATTGGATTCGAAGAAAGCCATGGCGTCCCGGTAGAGGGTCTTGCGCATGGCCTTGAAATCGGCAACCGGATTGCTGCCGTCAGGCTTGGGCAGGTTGGCGGTGTAGTCTTTTAGGTCGTATTTGCTTCCTCCCCCTCGGGCGAGCTCTTTGAGCTGTTCACGCGAGGCCTGCGGCATATCGTAGGCGCTGGGCGGGCTGTCGATGTCCGGCAGTGCGGTGCTGTCATGGCCCCACGGCCATAACCCGTCAAATTTGCCACCACCGAACAGGCCCGGACGGTTGATGGGTTGCCATTCTCCCGCCGCGTCCAGTCGAACGGGCAGGCTGCGATAAAACGAGTACGGGTTGGTCGGGTCAATGATGACCCAGGTTTTCAATGCCTCGACGTAGCGTACGAGGTAGTAACTGTCGTTGATCATGACGTAGTTGCCACCGCTGGGTGGCTGATAGATGCCCGCGAACTTGCCTTCCTCGCTGATGGGCGACAAGCCGTCCAGCACTTCATTGGTTTCGAAGGATGACAGCAATTCCACGCCTTGCTCGGCATAAGCCGGGCCGGGGGCGAGTCGGGCGATGGGGGGAATGCCCGAAGGGTCGCCCCGTCCTTCACTGACCGGTTCGATGACGTTTTCCTGTGGGCTGAAGGTTTCGCTGGCTTCACTCACTTCGGCAAGCTCGGTTGCCCCGCGCAGGAAAGGCAGGTTGAACAGGGTTTCGATACCACTGGAAATGGCGCCCCCGACGCCCGCCTTGCGCTCGGCCTTGGTGCTGCCGTTGATCGCCTGGTCAATGTTCAAGCCCATATCGGCAATACCCGCGCCAACGGCAGCCAGTGCCACAGGCCATCCAAGACCGGCCATCGAGCCGAAGACGTGAGCAAATGCGTTCAGATAACCGATCCACATCTTTTTTCGCATTTGTCCGTTGGAATGCAGGGACAGGTCCGCATCGCTGTACATGCGCGCCTTCACCGAGTCTCGCAACCAGCTGAACACATCGCCGGTGATCGGCTCGGCGTTTTGATTGATCAGGTGGTGATCGTAGGCGCCCCACGTGGTGTAGAGCAGATCGATCGTGGCATTCAGCCCGATTTTGCCGTCGTCCTGCTGTTGCGCAGACAGCGGGAAATGACTCATGAATCGCGCGCGGTTGTCTGCAAAGTTGTTTTGCAGCAGCAACCACCAATGGAAATCCAGCGGGGTGTTAAAGATGTGGAAGGTTCGGGTTTCACCGGGTGTGTAAAGAATGCTCACGCCGTTGCGGTCGGTGATGCACAGGATGTCAGTGGCCTGATAACCCCCGATATTCAGTGCACACACGCGTAATCCATCCACGGTCGTCGCCTGCTTTTGCAGCATGTCGAGGCTGACCGGCCAGGACACATTGCCAGCGACGGCTTTGATCACGGTCTTGAGGTTTTCGTTGTTCAGTCGAGCCCCGTCGTGTTCGTCGAGCGCCTGCACCAGGAAGTTGAGTTTGGCCAGGGTACGAAAGTCGTCCGAATGGAGTGGCCAGAAGCGCTCCATTTTTTCTCGGTAGCTCTGGCTGAAGTTGAGGGCCCAGAAGTCCTTCAGAACGTCTCTGGGGTACATCCGTATTTCGTTGGTTTCGTTAAAAACAGACGCGTGTGGGCCTTCGCTGTAAAAGCCACCATCACCATCCGGCATGCCCGGATCTTCCTGATCACTGAGGCGGAATCGCTGGGCGACGAGTTGCGGCAGGGTCAGCGATTTGCAGGGTTTTGGATAACGTTCCCAGCCCAGAAAAGCCTTGGTGCTGCTGACCGATACGTTGTCGAAGCGGTGCCACCAGACTTTGTCCGGGTCGATGCCGTTGATTCCATGTTTATCGAGTATGCCCTGTGCGACTTCATGGGCCATCGCATGCATGTCGGGGCAGGCTTCGGTAAAAGGCAGCACCAGCGCTTTAAGAGATCGCTCGTCGGCCGGATTCGGGAGGAGGGACGGGGATATTGTTTCAGGTGTGTTCATTTCTCGCTCCTTGAGAAATTGGGACAGGAATCCCGGGTATTCACAAACAGACAGAGATAATTGCCCGTTTCCTCGCAAGCGGTGCACTACATATATATGCCTGAGGTATGGCCAGTCCGGATCCGGGTGTGACCTGTCGCCGCGCCGCCCTTACTGTTTCTCAACCGCAGGTGTATCGTATTCGCCTTTTACAGGCTCCCGTGCCTGTCGCTGATACGTGAGGTAGTTGAGTTCATGTCCTTTACCCGTCGCCAAATCCTCGGTGGCCTGGCCGGTCTTGTTGTCGTTGGTGTCGGAGCGGGGGGCGCGTCGCGGTACTGGCTGGGCAAGATGGCCGACGCCGATGCGGGCCACGACTATGAGCTGATCGCCGCGCCACTGGACGTCGAACTGGTGGCCGGGCACAAGACCGAAGCCTGGGCGTTCGGCCCGTCGGCGCCGGGCACCGAGTTGCGCGTGCGTCAGGGCGAATGGCTGCGGGTGCGTTTCATCAACCACCTGCCGGTGGCGACCACCATTCACTGGCACGGCATCCGCCTGCCGCTGGAAATGGATGGCGTGCCTTACGTCTCGCAACTGCCGGTGTTGCCGGGTGAATACTTCGATTACAAATTCCGCGTGCCGGATGCCGGCAGCTATTGGTATCACCCGCACGTGAACAGCAGCGAAGAACTCGGTCGCGGACTGGTTGGCCCGTTGATCGTCGAGGAACGCGAGCCGACCGGTTTCAAGTACGAAAAGACCCTGAGCCTCAAGAGCTGGCACGTTGATGAAGAAGGTGCGTTCGTCGCGTTCAGCATTCCTCGCGAAGCGGCCCGAGGGGGCACGGCAGGGCGCCTGTCGACCATCAATGGTGTCTCGCAAGCGGTGATCGACTTGCCTGCCGGGCAGATCACCCGGGTGCGCGTGCTCAACCTCGACAACACGCTGACGTATCGCCTCAACATTCCCGGCGTCGAAGCGCAGATCTACGCGCTGGACGGCAACCCCATCGATCCGCGCCCGTTGGGCAAGGAATACTGGCTCGGTCCGGGCATGCGCATTTGCCTGGCGATCAAGGCGCCGTCCGCCGGTGAAGAGTTGTCCCTGCGCAATGGCCCGGTTCGCCTGGGCACATTCCGCTCCGTGGCCAATACTGAGGCACCCACCGAATGGCCGCCCGCGCTGCCCGCCAATCCAGTGGCCGAGCCGGACCTGGCCAATGCCGAGAAACTCAACTTCAATTTCGAATGGGTCGGCTCGGTGTCGGTGAACGTCGACAACGGCAAGCCGCCAAGCCTGTGGCAGATCAACGGCAAGGCCTGGGACATCACCGACAAGACCTGCGCCGACCGCCCGATTGCCAAGCTCGAGAAGGGCAAGAGCTACATTTTCGAATTGAAAAACATGACTCAATATCAGCACCCGATTCACTTGCACGGCATGAGCTTCAAGGTGATCGCGTCGAACCGGCACAAGGTGATTCCGTATTTCACCGACACGTATTTGCTGGGCAAGAACGAACGTGCACAAGTAGCGCTGGTGGCGGATAACCCTGGGGTATGGATGTTCCATTGCCATGTGATCGACCACATGGAAACCGGCCTGATGGCCGCCATCGAGGTGGCATGATGCGTCAGATTCGTCCCGCCGCGATCATCGATCGCAGTCGTGATCGCGACTTCATGCGCGAAGCCCTGGCGCTGGCCGCACAAGGTGCGGCGCTCGGCGAAGTGCCCGTCGGTGCAGTGCTGGTACAGGACGGTGAAATCATCGGTCGCGGCTTCAACTGCCCGATCAGCGGCAACGACCCGAGTGCCCATGCCGAGATGGTCGCCATCCGCGCCGCGGCGCTGGCGGCCAGCAATTATCGCCTGCCGGGCAGTACGCTGTACGTGACGCTGGAGCCGTGCAGCATGTGCGCCGGCTTGATCGTGCATTCGCGGATTGCGCGGGTGGTGTATGGCGCTTTAGAGCCGAAGGCAGGGATTGTGCAGAGTCAGGGGCAGTTCTTTACCCAAGGCTTTTTGAATCATCGGGTGTTGTATGAAGGCGGGGTGTTGGCGGAGGAGTGTGGGGCTGTTTTGAGCGAGTTCTTCAAGGCCCGAAGAGCCAAGCCTTCAGACTGAACACAAAACTAATGTGGGAGCGGGCTTGCTCGCGAATGCGGATTAACATTCAACAGACGTGTTGACTGATCCACCGCTTTCGCGAGCAAGCCCGCTCCCACATTTTGATCTCCAGCGGTAGGGAGATGGTGTTTACTTGCGGGCGACGATGACGGCCCGCATCGGCGCCGGCAGCCCTTCAATCGTCTTGCTGTGATCTTCCGGATCGAGGAAGTCGCTCAACGACTGATACTTCATCCATTCCGTCCCGCGCTGTTCCTCGACGGTCGTCACGCTGACATCCACGCACTTCACGTCCGTGAAACCGGCGCGCCGCAACCAGAGCATAAGCGCCGGCACCGACGGCAAAAACCACACGTTGCGCATCTGCGCATAACGATCTTCCGGCACCAGCACCTGCTGCTGATCGCCTTCAATCACCAGCGTTTCCAGCACCAGTTCGCCGCCCTTGACCAGGCAATCCTTCAGCGCCAGCAAATGCTCGATCGGCGAGCGACGGTGGTAGAACACACCCATGGAAAACACGGTGTCGAAACCTTCGAGGTTCGGCGGCAGATCCTCGAAAGGGAACGGCAGGTGCCAGGCGTTGGGCTCGGACAAGTAGCGCTGAACCGCCTGGAACTGGCAGAAGAACAGCCAGTTCGGATCGACGCCGATCACGCTGTCGGCACCGGCGCCGAGCATGCGCCACATGTAGTAGCCATTGCTGCAGCCGACATCGAGGATGCGTTTGCCCTTCAGGTCCAGATGCGGAGCGACGCGCGACCATTTCCAGTCCGAACGCCATTCGGTATCGACGTGCACGCCGAACAAGTCGAACGGGCCCTTGCGCCATGGCGACAACCCCATCAGCGCCGTGCGCATCTGCGCGCGGGTTGCGTCGTCGCAAGCCGTGTCCAGGGTCAGACCGTTGAGCAGATCGACCTCGCTCGGCTGGATCTTCGGCAAGGCGTCCAGCGCACTCTGCCAGCGCTCCAGATCGCCGTGACCCTTTTCCATTTTCTTGTCGAGTTGCGCCTGCAGGGTGTTGGCCCATTCGGCCAGCGGCGTGCCGGCCAGACGGCGGGCGAGAGGGGACAGATCAATCATGGCAAGGCAATCAACGAGGCAAAGTTAAGACACTGGAACCACGGCACGACTTTCGAGAACCCGGCGGCCAGCAGGCGCTCGCGGTGTTCTTCGAGGCTGTCGGGCTTCATGACGTTTTCGATGGCGCTGCGCTTCTGGGCGATTTCCAGCTCGCTGTAGCCGTTGGCGCGTTTGAAGGCGACGTGCAGGTCGGTGAGCAGCGCGTGTTCTTCGGGGTCGTTGAAACGCAGCTTTTCCGAGAGGATCAACGCACCACCGGGCAACAGCGACTGGCGGATGCGCGAGAGCAATGCGGTGCGCTGGTCGGGGGCGATGAATTGCAGGGTGAAGTTCAGCGCCACGACAGAAGCAGGCTGGAAGTCGAGGGCGAGGATGTCGCCTTCGATGACTTCGACCGGCAGCAACTCCTGGAACATTGAATCCTGACCGTTGAGGTATTCGCGGCAGCGTTCGACCATGGCGGCGGAGTTATCCACAGCGATGACCCGGCAGCCGTCGGTGCGCACGTGACGGCGCAAGGCTTGGGTCACGGCGCCGAGGGACGAGC
Source organism: Pseudomonas sp. SJZ080 (assembly GCF_007828295.1). Lineage (NCBI taxonomy): Bacteria > Pseudomonadati > Pseudomonadota > Gammaproteobacteria > Pseudomonadales > Pseudomonadaceae > Pseudomonas > Pseudomonas sp. SJZ080. Next base: position 113,769 of record NZ_VIUK01000003.1, on the reverse strand, counting down.
CGAGGTCGTAAAGCACGCTATTGGGCTGGGCGAATTGCGCGGCGAGCACTCCGAGGTTTTCAACGATGGTCGGATAGCCTGGCACCGAGCGCTTGATCATGTCCGGGAACACCCGCACCACGTCCTCGTTAAAGGCGAAGTCGGGCACCTGGGCCAAAGGCTGGGCGAAAAGGCGATCGGGTTCTTTGCTCACGGCGGTTCCAGCGGCGTAGGTGGAAAAGGCCGGCATTTTAGCCAACTTGGCGCGGGGATGCGCGGGTTGTCTGATAAACCGCCAAATCAAAAGATCGCAGCCTTCGGCAGCTCCTACATTGAAATGCGATCCCTTGTAGGAGCTGCCGAAGGCTGCGATCTTTTTCTCAGGTGGAATGCGGTTTCGGACCGAACGCCGATGCCGCAATCCCCCATTGCCCCAGCCAATAGCTGAGGATGATCACGTAGGGCGCGGCATGAAATGGCGCGACAAACCGATTGATGCCAATCACGCTGTCGGAAAACACAAACGCCAGCGCACCACCCGCCGCCAGCAGCGCCGAGCGTTTGGGCACATCGGTTCCCAGTCGAGCCAGCGCCCGCCAGAGCATGGCGCTGATGGCCAGGCCGTAAACAATCACCGGGATCAGCAGCGGGCCCAGACCATTGGCAATCAAAATCCCCAGCAGCATCGCGCCGACGCCCAGCGCGAGGATCAACGGCAACACCGCCAATCGCCGGCAATCACTCAAATACGCTTTCAGATACGCCAGGTGGGCCACCAGAAACGCCCCGAGGCCGAATACGAACAAATCCCCCGGCCACGCCAACAGCACGTCGCCCAGCAGGGAAAAAATCAGGCCCAGGCTGATCCAGCGTCGATACTCGCTGGGCGGCGCGTCGTGCAGCCACCCGAGCAACGCCAGCACGGGCAACGGTTTCACCAACAGGCAAAGCAGCGCAGCGTGCACGCTCAGGCCGTAGAGAAAAGTCACCGCGCCCATCAGCGCCAGAATCAGCCAGCCCACGATCAGTTAACCGAAATCGCGCAGTCGAAGGTTTCCACCGCCGGCACTTCCGGGGCCCAAGGTTGTTGCGAAGTCAGGCGCAAGCGCCCCGAACCGGCACCGAACGCCTGAAAGCGCCAGGTCGACATGCCGGCCGCGCCCACGACGCCGGCATCTTCCGGGTTTCGATAAACCTCTGGCCCCAGTGCGCGCAACACGCCACCGGCCGAATCCTGGATCGCCCAGCGATAACCCGTGGTCGGGTTACTTGGCAGGGTCAGGATGAGGTTTTGCCCACTGTTCATTTGCACCGGGCATTCGCTTTGTTTTTCCACGGTCACGTTCTGTTTCGGTTGCGTGGCGCACGCGGTGAGCAAGGCGAGGGCGAGGGGGACAAACAGGCGGGTGAGGGACATAGGGTCAGTGGCTCCGGCATTCACGACGAACGGCGAGCATAACTGAAGATGAGACAAATTGTGACGGCAGCGGGAATGTTGGGCGTCAGGGCAGACGCCTTCGCGAGCAAGCCCGCTCCCACATTCGACCGTATTTGTAGCTAGTCACGCGGTCAAATGTGGGAGCGGGCTTGCTCGCGAAAGCTATCGAACAGGCGCTACATGACTATCAGAACAACACCTTCGCCACATCCGCAAAACGTTTGGCGAAATGCACGGTAATCCCTTCCTTCAGATAATCCGGCAACTCATCGAAACTGCCGCGGTTAGGCTCGGGCAAAATCAATTCGAAGATCTTCTGTCGCCGCGCTGCAATCACCTTCTCGCGCACCCCGCCAATCGGCAGGACATGCCCGGTCAGGGTCAGCTCGCCAGTCATCGCCACGCCTTTTTTCGGCGGCTGGTTGCGGGCCAGGGACAGCAAAGCGCTGGCCATGGTCACGCCGGCGCTCGGGCCGTCTTTCGGGGTGGCGCCTTCCGGCACGTGCAGGTGGACGAACGCTTCGTCGAAGAACTTCGGATCACCACCAAACGACTTCAGATTCGAGCTGACGTAGCTGTAGGCGATTTCTGCCGACTCCTTCATCACGTCACCCAGTTGCCCGGTGAGTTTGAAACCCCGATTGAGCGTGTGAATCCGCGTCGCTTCGATCGGCAGGGTTGCGCCGCCCATGCTGGTCCAGGCCAGGCCCGTGATCACCCCAGTGCCGGACAGCACTTGTTCGTTGCGGAACACTGGATGGCCCAGTGAGGCCTCCAGGTCCTTGGGAGCAATTTTGATCACGGCTTTCGGCTCTTCGATCAACTTCACCACGGCTTTGCGCACCAGTTTGCCCAGTTGTTTTTCCAACTGCCGCACCCCGGCTTCACGGGCGTAACCGTCGATCAACGCCTTCAACGCGCTGTCGCTGATGCTCAGGCTGCCTTTCGACACACCCGCTTTCTCAAGCTGTTTCGGCCACAGGTGACGCTTGGCGATGGCGATTTTTTCTTCGGTGATGTAACCCGACAGGCGGATCACTTCCATCCGGTCCAGCAACGGGCCGGGGATTGAATCGAGGGTGTTGGCGGTGCAGACGAACAGCACTTTCGACAGGTCCAGACGCAGGTCCAGATAGTGGTCGAGGAATTCGACGTTCTGCTCCGGGTCCAGCGTTTCCAGCAGCGCCGAGGCCGGGTCGCCCTGGTAGCTCTGGCCCATCTTGTCGATTTCGTCGAGCATGATCACCGGGTTCATCACTTCGACGTCTTTCAGCGCTTGCACGAGTTTGCCCGGCATCGCACCAATGTACGTTCGGCGATGGCCCTTGATCTCGGCTTCGTCGCGCATGCCGCCGAGGCTGAAGCGATAGAACGGCCGGCCAAGGGATTCGGCGATGGATTTGCCGACGCTGGTCTTGCCCACGCCGGGCGGACCCACCAGCAGCACGATGGAGCCACTGATCTCGCCTTTATAGGCGCCGACGGCGAGGAATTCGAGGATGCGATCCTTGATGTCATCGAGGCCGGCGTGGTGTTTGTCCAGCACCTTGCGGGCGTGCTTGAGGTCGAGTTTGTCCTCGCCGTACACGCCCCACGGCACCGAGGTGGCCCAGTCGAGGTAGTTGCGGGTGACTGCGTACTCCGGCGACCCGGTTTCGAGGATCGACAGTTTGTTCATTTCCTCTTCGATGCGCTTCTGCGCCTGCGCCGACAAGACCTTGCCTTCCAGGCGCTGCTCGAACTGCTCGATGTCGGCGCTGCGGTCGTCCTTCGTCAGGCCCAGCTCTTGCTGGATGACTTTTAACTGCTCTTTAAGGAAGAACTCGCGCTGATGCTCGCCGATTTTGCGGTTAACTTCGGCGGAAATTTCTTTCTGCAGGCGCGCGACTTCGACTTCCTTGCGCAGCATCGGCAGGACTTTTTCCATGCGCTTGAGCATCGGCACGCAGTCGAGCACTTCCTGCAGTTCGCTGCCGGTGGCCGAGGTCAGGGCGGCGGCGAAGTCGGTCAGGGGCGACGGATCGTTGGGGCTGAAGCGGTTGAGGTAGTTTTTCAGCTCTTCGCTGTACAGCGGGTTGAGCGGCAGCAGTTCCTTGATCGCGTTGATCAGCGCCATGCCGTAGGCCTTGACCTCGTCGGTAGGCTCGGTGGGCTGGTGCGGGTATTCGACTTCCACCAGGTACGGCGGGCGATGGTGTTTGAGCCAGGTGCGGATGCGCACGCGGGTCAGGCCCTGGGCGACGAACTGCAGTTTGCCGTTTTCGCGGCTGGCGTGATGCACCTTGACCAGCGTGCCGTAGAGCGGCAGGGCCGAGGTATCGAAATGGCGCGGGTCTTCCTGGGGCGTGTCCATGTAGAACAGGGCCAGGGAGTGGTGATCGGATTTGCTGACCAGATCCAGCGTTTCAGCCCACGGTTCTTCATTGACGATGACCGGCAGCACTTGGGCCGGGAAGAACGGGCGGTTGTGGATCGGGATGATGTAGACCTTGTCCGGCAGGTTGTGGCCGGGCAGGGCCAGGCCTTTGCCGGTGGAGTGGTGTTCGGCGTTCTCGGGGTCGGCGTATTCGCTCGGGTCTTCGGGGAATTCTTGCTGGTCGCTCATGGGGCACCTGCGCAATGGGGTATGGGTCTTAGATGGGGCAGGTGGGGGGTGGTTTCAATGGTCGCGGGTAATTCAAGGTATGTGTTCAGGGTTTGGACAGGTAGTGGCGGCCTTTGGGCCGACCAGGCTTTTGTTGACTGGGTGGTGCATATCCATTTCTGCGGTAATGGCGGCTGGCGGTTTCGCCCTTACGGCGAGTCCCTTTTGGCAAACGCCCCAAAAGGAACCAAAAGGTCTCGCCCCGAGCGTCCGGCCCCTCGCTAAGGCTCGGCGTTCCTTCGCTCCGGCATTCATCCGGGGGCATCGCCCTCCGGTTGGCTTCGCTGGCACCTACATGCGATGAGTTCGACTGCGTCGAACGGCGCTGCGCGCCACTCCCCGGATGAACACCTCCACTCAGCCTCCCGAAGGGGCGGGTGGATCAAGATCAAGAGCTGCAGGCGAGCTAACGCTCGGCCTGATGAGTGGTGAGAAGCGGGTGTATGCCGATCTGCTTTTGTAGGAGCCGGCTTGCTGGCGATGGCGGCCTGACAGCCGGCCTGTTCTCGCGGCTATACGCAGACCTCGTAGGAGCCGGCTTGCTGGCGATGACGCCCTGCCAACCAACCTGTTCTCGCGGAAATACGCTGACCTCGTAGGAGCCGGCTTGCTGGCGATGGCGCCCTGCCAGCCGACCTGTTCTCGCGGCTATACGCAGACCTAGTAGGAGCCGGCTTGCTGGCGATGGCGTCCTGCCAACCAACCTGTTCTCGCGGAAATACGCTGACCTTGTAGGAGCCGGCTTGCTGGCGATGGCGGCCTGCCAGCCAACCTATCCTCGCCAATATACGCTGCCCTCGTAGGAGCCGGCTTGCTGGCGAAGACGGCCTGCCAGCCCACCTATCCTCGCGGAAATACGCAGACCTCGCAGGCGCCGGCTTGCTGGCGATGACGCCCTGCCAATCGCCCCGATTTCCGCTGACGCCCCCGGCCTCTGTGGGAGCGAGACCGGCTGCCGGCGATGACGGCCTTTCAGGCAGCCAAGGCCTAAACCTTGGCACTCACCTCACTGCGATTGACCAGCGCCTCCAGCGCGTCACTCAGACTCGCTGCCTTGCCGCCAACCAAAAGGTGCCAGACGCCACCCTCCAACTGACTGACCCCCTGGCAACCCAGTGCTTTCAAATCACACTCCGACAACGCTTTGCCATCGGCCAGGTGCAAACGAATCCGGGTCATGGCCACGCAATCCATCTGCAACACATTTTCGCCGCCACCCAACGCATTCAGCCATTGCTGTGCTTCCGGCGTCGCCACTGCGGCCGGTGCAACCGTGTCGATGGTGGCCGGTGGTGTGGACACCAGCGCGCGGCCCAGCGCCGGCATCGCCAAGCGGATCTCGTCGGCAATGCTGTCGGCCATCGGCCCGACGACCACCTGCAAACTTCCGCCCTTGCCGGGACGCACCACGGCCATCGCCCCCAGCGCTTTAAGCTCGGCATCGTTGGCCTTGTTGCGATCCACCATGTCCAGTCGCAGCCGCGTGGTGCAAGCGCCCACGGTAATCAGGTTCTGTGCGCCACCGAGCGCCTTGATGTACGCCCCGGCCCGTTCGTTTTCAGGCACCACCGCTTTCTTGGCCGTGGCGACCTCTTCACGGCCCGGCGTTTTCAAATTGAACCGACGGATGCAGAAATCAAACACCGCGTAATAGATCACGGCATACGCCAGCCCGACCGGCACCACCAGCCAGCCATTGGTGGATTTGCCCCAACCGAGAATCATGTCGATGAAGCCGCCGGAGAAGGTAAAGCCGAGGTGGATGTTCAGCAGGTTGGTGATCGCCATCGACAGGCCCGTCAGCAGCGCATGCAGCAGATACAACAGCGGCGCGAGAAACATGAAGGCGAATTCGATCGGTTCAGTCACGCCGGTCAGAAAGGAGGTCAGCGCCATCGACAGGAAGATCCCGCCCATGACCTTGCGCCGTTCCGGCAGGGCGTTGCGGTACATCGCCAGGCATGCGGCGGGCAGGCCGAAGATCATCATCGGGAACATGCCGGTCATGAACTGGCCGCCTTTCGGGTCGCCGGCGAAGTAGCGCGACAAGTCGCCGGTGATGACCGCGCCCGTGGTCGGGTCGGTGAAGTTACCGAAGACGAACCACGCCATGTTGTTGAGGATGTGGTGAAGCCCGGTGACGATCAGCAGGCGGTTGAACACGCCGAAGATAAAGGCGCCGAAGCTGCCGCTCTCCATCATCAAGGTGCCGAAGCTGTTGATGCCGTGCTGGATCGGTGGCCAGATCAACCCGAACACCACGCCCAGGCCGACAGCGGCGAACCCGGTGACAATCGGCACGAAACGCCGACCGCCGAAGAACGCCAGGTATTCCGGGAGCTTGATGTCCTTGAAACGGTTGTACAGCGCGCCGGCCATCAGGCCGCTGACGATCCCGGCGAGCATGCCCATGTTGATGCTCGCGTCGAGCACCTTGAGGGTGGAGATCATCACCAGGTAGCCAATCACCCCGGCGAGGCCGGCAGTGCCGTTGTTGTCCTTGGCGAAACCGACTGCGATGCCAATGGCAAAGATCATCGCCAGGTTAGCGAAAATGACCTGGCCGGCGTCGTGGATGATCGCGATGTTCAGCAGGTCGGTGTCACCCAGGCGCAGCAGCAGGCCGGCAATCGGCAGGATCGCGATCGGCAGCATCAGCGCGCGGCCGAGGCGTTGCAGGCCTTCGATGAAATATTGGTACATGGCGGATCTCCCTGGATTCTTTTTGTTGTTGTTCAGCTCAGAGGCCATTGCTGGTGACAGGCATGACGCACCGCCGCGGCGCTGCTCAGCTTGAGCAGGTTTTGGCTGATGCGTCGGCATTCGGCGGCGTCGAGGTGACGGACGCGGTCCTTGATTTCGCCGACCTGCACCGGGCTGACCGACAGCTCGCTGACGCCCAGGCCAATCAGGACCGGCGTGGCCAGCGGATCGGAGGCAAGCGCGCCACACACGCCGACCCAACGCTTATGCGTGGTCGCACCGGCGCAAGTCTGGGCAATCAAGCGCAGCAGCGCCGGGTGCATCGCATCGACGCGAGACGCGAGGCCGGCGTGGTCGCGGTCCATGGCCAGGGTGTATTGCGACAAGTCATTGGTGCCGATGGACAGGAAGTCCGCATGCTCGGCCAGTTGCTCGGCCAGCAACGCGGCGGCCGGGACTTCGATCATCACCCCCAGCTCCGGGCGTTCACTCACACCAAGTTCAGAACACAAGGCGTCGAGGCGCTGGCGGATGTGCAGCAGCTCGTCGACTTCGGTGATCATCGGCAGCAGGATCCGGCAGCGCGACAGCGGGTTGACGTGCAGCAGCGCGCGCAGTTGCTCATCGAGGATTTCCGGGCGGACCTGCGCCAGGCGAATACCGCGCAGACCGAGCACCGGATTGGCTTCGACGGGGAGCGGCAAGTAGTCGAGTTGCTTGTCGCCACCCACGTCGATGGTGCGGATGATCACCGACTTGTCGCCCATGGCGTCGAGCACGGCCTGATAGGCGCTGCGCTGTTCTTCTTCGTCCGGTGCGGTGTTGCGATCCACAAACAGAAACTCGGTACGCAGCAGGCCGACGCCATCGGCGCCATGGGCCAACGCATCGGCGGCTTCAGCGCTGGAAGCGACATTGGCGGCGACTTCAATGTGCAAACCGTCGAGGGTCAGTGCCGGATGATGTGCCTGGGTTTGTTGTTCGGCGCGGCGCTGCTGATGGTCGAGTTGTGCCTGGCGCACTTGCGACAAACGTTCGGCAGTCGGCAGCAGTTCCAGGCGATCGCTGTCGGCATCCAGCACCACCGCTTGCCCCTGTTGCTGATCCAGCAGTGTCGAACCCAGCGCGACCATGCACGGCAAGCCTTTGCCGCGAGCGAGAATCGCCACGTGGGACGTCGCGCCGCCCACGGCCATGCACAACCCGGCGACGCCTTGCTGACTGAGTTGCAGCAGATCGGACGGGGTCAGTTCATGGGCAGCGACGATGGCGCCGGCCGGTACGTCGTAGTGCCAGGTCTCGCCGAGCAAGGCGCGCAGCACCCGTTGCTTGAGGTCGCGCAGGTCGTTGGCTCGTTCGGCCAGCAGCGGGCTGCCGAGTTGCGCAAGCACCTCGCATTGCAGGTCGATCGACTGGCTCCAGGCGTGCGTCGCGGCCATTCTCCGGTCGATGGACGCGTTCGCCGCATCCAGCAACGCCGGGTCTTCGAGCAGCGCGAGGTGGGCGGCAAAGATCGCTTCTTCGTCAGTGTGCTTGTGCTTTTTGGCCTGGGCCAGGGTGCTGCCGATTTCGCTGCGCACGACGGCCAGCGCGGTATCGAGGGCGTGCAGTTGTTGTGCGGGGTCGTGGCTGCCGGCATCCGCCGGCAGGCTGATGGCGTTCAAGCGAAACAATGGCCCGCTGACCAGCCCGGGCGCGGCGCAGACACCGTGCAGCACACCCGCTTCAGCCGTCCGGTTGAAGCGGGTAACCGGTGCTGGCGCGACCGCGTGAGGGGCTTCGGCCAGCGCCGTGGATAACGCGATCAACAAGGCTTGCAGCGCCGCTTCGGCGTCCGAGCCCTGGCAACTGACCTGCACTTCATCCTGCTCGCCGACGGCCAGGCCCATCAGCCCGATCAGGCTGTCGCAGGTCGCCGATTTACCGGCGAAGTGCAGCTGCGATTTGCTTTTGAAACCCTGAGCGGTCTGGCGAATCAGCGCTGCCGGGCGAGCATGAAGCCCGCCGCGATGAGCGATACGAATGTGCCCGACAATCGCTTCCCCGGACAGGTCCGCCTCAGCCTGCGCCCCCGACGCCTGCCGACGAATGATGTGCAGCAACGGCTCGCCGACTTTCACTGATTTCAGCGTGATCGGCCGGGCCTGGAAGTCCTGGCTGTTGGTCAGGATCATCAGGCTGACCAGGCTTTTGCACCGCTGCGCGACCCTGTCCAGGTCATAGCGCAACAGCGGTTGGCCATTGCTGACCCGCGCGCCTTCCTTGACCAGCATCGAGAAGCCTTCGCCCTGCAACTCGACGGTGTCGAGGCCCAGGTGCAGCAGCAGTTCGGCACCGTTGTCGGCGCGCAAGGTGATGGCGTGGCCGGTGCGGGCGACGTGCACCACCACACCGGCGCATGGCGCATGAAGGGTGTCGTTCAGCGGATCGATGGCGATGCCGTCGCCCATGGCGCCGCTGGCGAACACCGGGTCCGGGACTTTGGCGAGCGTGAGCACCGGGCCGCTGAGCGGGGCGCTGAGGGTCAGCTCTTTATTATTGTTGTGCATGGCTCGGTCTCATTAAAAAACAACAGTTCGTATCAACGCCGTAGGCAGTGGCTATGGGCTTAGTGCGTGCGGGTCACTTTGCTCAAATGCCGTGGTTGATCCGGGTCCATGCCTCGAGCGACTGCCAAACCGGCGGCCATGACATAGAAACTCTGGATCGCCAGAATCGGGTCAAGGGCCGGGTGCTCGGCGCGAGTCAGGGTGAGGTCGCGTTCGGCGATGTCATCCGGTGCGGCCAGCAACACACGGGCGCCGCGTTGGCGCATGTCGGCGGCGAGGCTGAGCAAACCCGCCTGTTCGGCGCCGCGCGGGGCGAACACCAGCAGCGGATAGTTTTCGTTGATCAACGCCATCGGCCCATGACGGACTTCGGCACTGCTGAAGGCTTCAGCCTGGATCGCCGAGGTTTCCTTGAACTTGAGTGCCGCTTCCTGGGCGATGGCAAAACCGGCGCCACGGCCGATCACCATCAACCGTTGGCAATCGCGCAGTGCATCAATGGCCAGGCTCCAGTCCTGTCGGGCGGCATCGCGCAGACCTTCCGGCAGCGCAAGGCCGGCTTCCAGCAATGCCTCGTCCTGTTTCCAGTGCGCAATCAGGCGGGCACTGGCACTGAGGGTGGCGATAAAACTCTTGGTCGCGGCGACGCTGCTTTCCGTCCCCGCGCACAGCGGCAGGCTGAACTCACACGCGGCTTCCAGCGGCGAGCTCTCGGCGTTGACCATGGCAATGCTCAAGGCGCCGCGCTTGCGCAGCAAACGCAGGCTGTTGACCAGGTCCGGACTCTGCCCGGATTGCGAGAATGCGAACGCCACCTGCCCGCTGACCTTCAAGGGCGCTTGCTGCATGGTCACCACCGACATCGGCATCGACGCCACGGGAATCCCGAGTTGCTGCATGGTCAGGTAGGCGAAATAACTGGCGGCATGGTCGGAGCTGCCGCGAGCCACAGTCATCGCCACTTGCGGCGGCTGACGGCGCAGGCGTCCGGCGATCTCAATCATCTGCGGGTCGAGCTGCTGCAATTGCGCGTGCACGGCTTCGAACGAGGACAGCGCCTCATCAAGCATTTTTGAAGTCAATGTCTTCTCCTTCGACCATGACGGCGGTCAGTGTGAGTGAGCGATCAAGCCGCACGCAGTCGGCCCAGGCGCCGGGTTGCAGGCGTCCGCGTTCAGTGAGGCCGAGGTAGTCGGCGGGGAATTGCGAAAGACGTTGTGAGGCCTCGCTGATCGGCAAACCGATCTTCACCAGATTACGCAGGGCTTGATCCATGGTCAGCGTGCTGCCGGCCAGCGTGCCGTCGGGCAAGCGCACGCCGCCCAGGCATTTGGTCACGGTGTGGCTGCCGAGCTTGTATTCACCGTCGGGCATGCCGGCGGCGGCGGTGGAATCGGTGACGCAATACAGGCACGGGATCGACCGCAGGGCCACACGCATCGCACCGGGGTGCACGTGTAGCAAATCCGGAATCAGTTCCGCATATTTGGCATGGGCCAGCGCCGCGCCGACGATGCCGGGTTCGCGGTGGTGCAACGGGCTCATGGCGTTGTAGAGGTGGGTGAAGCTGGTCGCGCCGGCATTCAGCGCCGCCACGCCTTCCTCATAACTGCCGAGGGTGTGGCCGATTTGCATGCGCACGCCACGAGCACTGAGGGCGCGGATCAAGGCGTCATGACCGGCGATTTCCGGGGCAATGGTGATGACTCGGATCGGTGCCAGCGCCAGGTATTCTTCGACTTCGGCCATCAATGCGGTGTGGGCGAAATTCGGTTGGGCACCGAGTTTTCCGGGGTTGATGTAGGGGCCTTCCAGGTGCACGCCGAGTACCCGGGCGCTGCCGCCGGGGCGTCGCTCACAGAATTCGCCGACGGCTTTGAGCACGCTCGAAATCTCTTCGCTCGGCGCGGTCATGGTGGTGGCCAGCAACGAAGTCGTGCCGAAACGCACGTGGGTTCGGGTGATGGTTTCGAAGGCGGTCGCGCCTTCCATGATGTCTTTGCCGCCGCCGCCGTGAACGTGCAGGTCGATGAAACCTGGCAGCAGATAAGGCAGGTCGTTGTCTGCCGGATCACAAGGCACGCCTTCGATCGACACGACCTTGCCGTGTTCGTGAATCAGCCGGCCGCGTATCCAGCCGCCGGCGGTGAGGATGTTGTCTTCGGACATGATGGGGTCTCGGTTTTAGCCGCGAAGCTTTATCTACGAAGCTTTTATCTTCGGAGCTCTGCGACAAAGTCGTAGTAGTCGTTGCGGCAATAGGTGTCGGTGACTTCGATCGGTGTGTTGTCTTCGAGGTAGCCGACCCGGGTCATCAGCAACATGGCGGTGCCGGGGGCGATGCCCACCAGCGCGGCGAATTCGTCCGAGGCGTTGATCGCCTGAATGTGCTGCAAGGCGCGAACGATCGGTTTGCCGATGCCGTCGAGGTATTCGTAAAGGGAGTCGCCCACTGCTTGCGGCCTGGGAATGATCGAGGCGGGCAGGGTGCTCATCTCGATGGCCATCACCGTGTCGTCGGCTTTGCGCAGGCGTTTGAGCCGGGCGACCTTGTCATTCGGTGACAGGCCGAGGCGGATCAGTTCTTCGTGGGTCGGCGGGGTGATTTCACGCTCCAGCCATTGCGAGCCGGGGATGAAGCCCTTGAGCCGCAACATTTCGCTGAAACCCGAGAGGCGCGACAGCGGTTGTTCCAGGCGTGGGGTGATGAACGTGCCGGACCCTTGGTTGCGGCGGATCAGCCCTTGTTCGAACAGCACTTCCAGCGCCTTGCGAGCGGTGACGCGGGAGATGCCCAGCTGTTCGCTCAGATTGCGCTCGGACGGCATGGCCTGCTCGGCTTTCCACTGGCCGGCATGGATCGCCGCTTCCAGATTGCGCGCCAGTTGCAGGTACAACGGCGTGGGCTGGGTGTCGTCAGGACGTAGGGCCTGGAGGTCGTTCATGTGGGATGTCCGATGCGGATATTGGAGTGTTGTCGCCCGGTGGTGCAGCGAAAACTAATACCACTTAAATACCATGTCAATGCCAGTACTTTGCTGAAGGCGTGGGAAAGCCTGCCCTGTTGTGCGGCGTAAACGCTCTTCGGTTTGAAGTGGTATTAGTGGCGAGGATTTTTAAAGCAAAGATCGCAGCCTTCGGCAGCTCCTGTGGGGGGGAATGGTATCTACCCTGTAGGAGCTGCCGAAGGCTGCGATCTTTTGAATTTATTTTTCGAAGGCGACCGAAGGTAGCGGTCAGACACGAAGCCAGAGAGCGGCACATAACTTTTGTAGCGAGGGAGCTTGCTCCCTCGCTACAGGCTTACGGGCGAATCTCGATCATCGTGCCGTCCGGCACCAGGTTCCAGATTTCACGCATGTCCATATTGCGCATGGCGATGCAGCCGTCGGTCCAGTCCAGGGTGTGGAACAGGTCTTCAGGGGTGTCTTCGGTGTCCGGCGTACCGTGGATCATGATCATGCTGCCAGGCTCGACGCCTTCACGGCGGGCGCGGGCGGAGTCGCTGATGTTCGGGTAGGAAATGTGCATCGCCAGGTTGAAACGGTCGCTGGTCTTGCGCCAGTCTATCCAGTAGAAACCTTCCGGCGTGCGTTTGTCCCCCTCCATCAGTTTCGGCCCCTTGGGACGTTTGCCCAGGGAAATGCGATAGGTCTTGAGCGGCTTGCCGTCCTTGATCAATTGCAATTGGTGGGTGGATTTGAGAACCAGGACTTTTTCGATGACTTTGCCGTCCAGGGTCTCCGCAACGGAAGCCTGTGACAGGGCAACGAACGACAAGCAAAACACGGCAAGCAACCAGCGCATTGAAACGATATCCCTGAAAGGTGTCGCGGCTATTTTATTGTAGGAGCTGCCGCAGGCTGCGATCTTTTAACGTCTGCGAAAATTCCGAAACTGAAATCAAGTAATGGCAGGCTGAGCAAGCGGCGGGATCGACTCGGACCGCACGGGGTAGACCTCGATCCGCCGGTCAGCGAAGAAGCATTCTAAGGTACGGCCCACCGTGCGGAAAGCCAGGTCGGACCACGGGATGTCGGCTTCGTCGAAAAGTGCCACTTCCAGGCTCTCGGGGCCGGCGGAAAAATCCAGGTCCACCAGCTCCGCGCGAAAGAAGACATGCACCTGACTGATGTGCGGCACGTCGATCAGCGTATAGATGCTCAGGTTGCGCACCCGCGCACAGGCTTCTTCAGCCGTTTCGCGAATGGCCGCCTGCTCGATGGTTTCGCCGTTCTCCATGAAGCCGGCGGGCAGGGTCCAGTAACCGAGCCGTGGCTCGATGGCGCGTCGACACAGCAACACTTTCGAGCCCCAGGTCGCCACGCAGCCGGCGACGATATTGGGGTTCTGATAGTGGATCGCGTGACAGCTGTCACAGACAAAACGCAGACGCGAATCGCCTTCCGGAATACGTTGGGTCACCGGGTTGCCGCACTGACTGCAAAATTTCATGCTTGGGTTCCTGAATGCTGCACCTATCTTGGCGTGCGTCGGTGTCTGTCGGCAAGTTGTCGTTTCGCGACACGCGGCAGTTCGGGGGTTGGGCGGTCGGTGTGATTGGTGCATGATGCGAGGTAGAGAATAAATCGAGAAGACTCATGCTGGACGAGCTACTGCATCGAGTAAGCAACCACACCCCACGCACACTGGAAACCGACAAGCGTTTCCCAGAGGCCGCGGTACTGGTGCCCATCACCCGCAGTGATGAACCGGAACTGGTTTTGACCCTGCGCGCCAGCGGGCTCTCGACCCATGGCGGTGAAGTCGCCTTCCCTGGCGGACGACGGGATCCTGAAGACCCGGACCTGATTTTTACCGCCTTGCGCGAAGCCGAGGAAGAAATCGGCCTGCCGCCCGGGCTGGTCGAAGTGATCGGCCCGTTGAGCCCGCTGATCTCCCTGCACGGCATCAAGGTCACGCCATATGTCGGTGTGATTCCGGATTTCGTCGAGTATCTGGCCAACGACGCCGAGATCGCTGCGGTGTTTAGCGTTCCCTTGGAGTTCTTCCGCATGGACCCACGCGAACATACCCATCGCATCGATTATCAGGGGCGCAGTTGGTATGTACCGAGTTATCGTTATGGCGAATACAAGATCTGGGGCCTGACGGCGATCATGATCGTCGAGTTGATCAACCTGCTCTATGACGCCGAGATCAGCCTGCACCAGCCCCCCAAGAGTTTTATCAACACCTGAAGCCATCGTTCGTATGGCGTGAGAGCCGCTTTTTTACCAGTGAGCCTGCCTGGCCTTGAGGACTACACGATGAAATACCGCCTGGGCGACGCCCGTGTCGAGACCCATCCGCAGAGCTGGGTCGCCCCCAATGCCGTGCTGGTGGGCAAGGTCAAACTGGAAGAGGGTGCCAACGTCTGGTTCAACGCGGTGCTGCGTGGCGACAACGAGCTGATCCTGATCGGCAAGAACAGCAACGTCCAGGACGGCACCGTGATGCACACCGACATGGGCTACCCGCTGACCATCGGCACTGGCGTGACCATCGGCCACAACGCCATGCTTCACGGCTGTACCGTCGGTGATTACAGCCTGATCGGCATTAACGCGGTGATCCTCAACGGCGCGAAGATCGGCAAGAACTGCATCATCGGCGCCAACTCGCTGATCGGTGAGGGCAAGGAAATTCCGGACGGTTCGCTGGTCATGGGTTCGCCGGGCAAGGTGGTCCGTGAGTTGACCGAACCGCAAAAGAAAATGCTGGAGGCCAGCGCCGCGCACTATGTGCATAACTCGCAGCGTTATGCCCGCGATCTGGTCGAGCAGGAAGCATGAGCACGCCAGAACGCCCGGTCCTATCGCCCTGTGTGAATATCTGTGCGCTGGACGACGATGACATTTGCACCGGGTGTCAGCGCACAGTGGAAGAGATCACGCGCTGGAGCCGGATGGATAACGAAGAGCGCCGCAAGGTGCTGGGGTTGTGTCATGAAAGGGCCAAGTCCAGCGGGTTGCTCTGGATGATTGGGGCAAAATCGGATAATTGAGGTGCGGCCTTCGCGAGCAAGCCCGCTCCCACATTGGCTCAGTGTCGATCACCAAATAGGTGAGCAGCATCAATCTAATGTGGGAGCGGGCTTGCTCGCGAAGGCGTCAGCACTGACACCACGGCTTTCTCTAAAGTACCCTGCACACCAAATTGCCAGGTATCCCCCCGCCCCATGCTCTTCCTGATCGCCTACATCAGCAGCGTCGTGCTGATCAACTACGCCTTCTCCACCGCACCGCACCTGGACGTCATCTGGTCCGCCTGGGGCGGTTTGGTGTTCGTTTTGCGCGACATGGTGCAAACCCGCTTCGGCCATGGCGCGATCGCGGCCATGCTGGCAGCGCTGGTGTTGTCCTACGTCACGTCCGATCCTTCCATCGCGCTGGCCAGCGCCACGGCGTTCGCGGTGTCCGAGTGCATCGACTGGCTGGTGTTCAGTATCACCAAACGTCCGCTGCACGACCGCCTGTGGATAAGTTCGGCCCTGAGCATTCCCCTCGATACCTTCATCTTCTTCGGCATGATCGACGCTTTCACTCCGGCCGTGATCCTCACCGCCATAGGCTCGAAGTTCGCCGGCGTAACGGCTGTGTGGTTGATCATGGCGTGGCGCTTGCGCAAACAGGCTGTCGCCGGCTGAAGCCAAACCCTCAGGTTCATGTAAAATGCCGCGCTTTCTCCCCATGGGAAGCGCGCACGGCGTCGCATCCCTCGATGATCCGCTCCTTTGAGGACCTGAGATGACCCGTATCGGAACTCCATTGTCGCCAACCGCGACCCGCGTATTGATGTGTGGCTGTGGTGAGTTGGGCAAGGAAGTGGTGATCGAGCTGCAACGCCTGGGCGTTGAAGTGATTGCCGTCGACCGTTACGCCAACGCACCGGCCATGCAAGTGGCCCACCGCAGCCACGTGATCAACATGCTCGACGGCGCCGCCCTGCGTGCGGTGATCGAAGCCGAGAAGCCGCATTTCATCGTGCCGGAAATCGAAGCCATCGCCACCGCGACCCTGGTCGAACTGGAAGCCGAAGGTTTCACCGTGATCCCGACCGCGCGTGCCGCGCAGCTGACCATGAACCGTGAAGGCATCCGGCGTCTGGCCGCTGAAGAGCTGGACCTGCCGACCTCGCCGTATCACTTCGCCGATACGTTCGAGGATTACAGCAAGGCCGTTCAGGACCTGGGATTCCCATGCGTGGTCAAGCCGGTCATGAGTTCGTCGGGCAAGGGCCAGAGCCTGCTGCGCAGCGTCGATGATGTGAAAACCGCGTGGGATTATGCACAAGAAGGCGGTCGCGCCGGTAAAGGTCGCGTAATCATCGAAGGTTTCATCGACTTCGACTACGAAATCACCCTGCTGACCGTGCGTCACGTCGGCGGCACCACATTCTGCGCGCCGGTCGGTCACCGTCAGGAGAAGGGCGACTACCAGGAATCCTGGCAGCCTCAAGCCATGAGCCCGGTTGCCTTGGCGGAATCCGAGCGCGTGGCCAAAGCGGTCACTGAAGCCTTGGGCGGTCGTGGTCTGTTTGGGGTCGAGCTGTTCATCAAAGGCGATCAGGTGTGGTTCAGCGAAGTCTCGCCGCGTCCGCATGACACCGGCCTGGTGACCCTGATTTCTCAGGACCTGTCACAATTCGCACTGCACGCGCGGGCCATTCTGGGCCTGCCGATTCCGTTGATCCGTCAGTTCGGGCCTTCGGCTTCGGCGGTGATTCTGGTGGAAGGGCAGTCGACCCAGACGGCTTTCGCGAATCTGGGCGCTGCGTTGAGCGAGCCGGATACGGCATTGCGTCTGTTTGGCAAGCCTGAGGTGAATGGTCAGCGCCGGATGGGTGTGGCGCTGGCGCGGGATGAGTCGATCGAGGCTGCCCGGGCTAAAGCAACCCGTGCTTCTCAGGCTGTCGTTGTAGAGCTTTAAAAGCATCGCCAGCAAGCCGGCTCCTACAGGTCCGCATGATTTCCAGGTCACGCATCAACCTTGTAGGAGCCGGCTTGCTGGCGATTCGATCTATCAGCCAACCCGATTCAAATCGTTATGCCGCGTCTCCTTCAGGCACAGCACCGCAATCAGACTCAGCACCGCCGCCCCGGACACATACCCGCCGACATAACTCAAGCCGCCCATCGCCACCAGCTTCTGCGCGAAGAACGGCGCCGCCGAGGCTCCGACAATTCCGCCCAGGTTGTAGGCTGCTGATGCGCCGGTATAGCGCACGTGTGTCGGAAACAGCTCCGGCAGCAGCGCACCCATCGGTGCGAACGTCACGCCCATCAGAAACAACTCGATGCACAGGAACAGCGCCACGCCCCAGGTCGAACCCTGGGTCAGCAGCGGCTCCATCAAGAACCCGGACAGAATCGCCAGCACGCCACCGATGATCAGCACCGGTTTGCGCCCATAACGGTCACTGGCCCAGGCCGACAACGGCGTCGCGGCGGCCATGAACAGCACGGCGAAGCACAGCAGCGCGAGGAAGGTTTCGCGGGTGTAGCCCAGCGTCGACACGCCATAACTCAGTGAAAACACCGTCGAGATGTAGAACAGCGCATAGCACACCACCATCGAACCGGCGCCCAGCAGCATCGGCGCCCAATACTGGCTGAACAGCTCGACCAGCGGGATCTTCACCCGTTCCTGACGGGCCATGGCATTGGCGAACACCGGAGTTTCGTGCAGCTTGAGGCGCACGTACAGGCCGACCATCACCAGCGCGGCGCTGAGCAGGAACGGAATCCGCCAGCCCCACGAACGGAACTGTTCGTCGTCCAGCGTCATCGCCAGCGTCAGGAACAAACCATTGGCGGCGAGAAAGCCAATCGAAGGGCCGAGTTGCGGAAACATGCCGAACCAGGCGCGCTTGCCCTTGGGCGCATTCTCCGTCGCCAGCAATGCCGCACCGCCCCATTCGCCGCCCAGGCCCAAACCCTGGCCGAAGCGCAGCACGCACAGCAGGATCGGCGCCCAGGCCCCGATGCTGTCATAACCCGGCAGCACGCCGATCAGCGTGGTGCACACGCCCATCAGCAGCAAGGAGGCGACCAGAGTCGATTTGCGCCCGATGCGGTCACCGAAATGGCCGAACAGCGCCGAGCCCAGCGGCCGAGCGAGGAAGGCGATGCCGAAGGTGAGAAATGCCGACAGCATCTGGGCGGTGCCGGAGGTCTGCGGAAAGAACACCGGGCCGATCACCAGCGCAGCGGCAGTGGCATACACGTAGAAGTCGTAGAACTCGATGGCGGTGCCGATGAAACTCGCGGTGGCCACTCGGGTGGCGGAGTTCGTCGGTTGCGCGGGCATGGTTTCGGTATAAGTCGTGCTGGTCGTCATGCGGTTATCCCTGACAGTCATGTGCCCCAGTGGAGCGAATTATTATGGTTGAACACCCAGGGATGTGGGTTTGAAGCGGAGTGCGGGTAGCACGGGGGTGGGGCGGGGCTTGGGTAAGCGGGATCGATTATGCCATGGTCGATGCGGCTTTTTGTAGGAGCCGGCTTGCTGCGGGCGGCTCCTGCAGAATGGGGTGGTCAGACAGTTGTGTGTGTCGCAGCTGTATGCCAGATCAACACGCGAGTAACGCGATTGTCTTCCGTCTCCAGGATTTCCAGCCGATAACGCCCGATCTTCAGGCACACCGCGCTGTCCGGAATCGTCTCCAGCGCCTCGGTCACCAGCCCGTTAAGGGTTTTCGGGCCATCGCTGGGCAAGTGCCAGCCGAGGCTTTTGTTCAGGTCGCGTATCGACGCTGCCCCATCGATCACCAGGCGTCCATCGGCCTGCGGATGGATGTGCGGGTTGTCCAGGCTGTGCTGGCTTTCGAATTCGCCGACGATTTCTTCAAGAATGTCTTCCAGGGTCACGATGCCCAGCACTTCGCCGTACTCGTCGACCACCATGCCCAGGCGCCGCTGCTGCTTGTGGAAATTCAGCAATTGCAGTTGCAGCGGGGTGCTTTCCGGTACGAAGTACGGATCGTGACATGCGGCCAGCAGCGCTTCGCGGGTCAGCTGGCCATCGGGCAGCAGATGGCGGATCTGCCGGGTGTTGAGCACTGCTTCGACCTGATTGATGTCGCTGTGGAAAACTGGCAGGCGCGTGCGCCGATTGGCGCGAAGCTGTTCGAGGATTTCTTCGATCGAGTCGTCGAGGTTGATCCCGTCGACATCACTGCGCGGCACCAGAATGTCGTTGACTGTGATGTTGTCCAGCGCGTGGATGCCCGACACCGGATGCGGGCGACAGACAGACTGTTCAAGGTCGTCGCGCCGATCATTCGGCGTCTCGTCTTCGCTCTGCTGCACCACATTGGCCTTGCGGGCAAACGGTCGCATCAGCAACTGGCTGATGCCGTTGAGCAGCCAGGCGGCCGGGTAAATGATTTTCAGGGGGGCGCCAAGCAGGGTGTTGCCCAGGGACAGGATCGCGTCAGGGTAGCGAGCGGCGAGGGTGCGCGGCAGATAGTCGGCGAACACCAGCAGAATCACGCCGGCGCCGAGGCAAGCCGCCCATGGACCATTTTCGGCCCAGGTGAAAATCGCCAGCAAAGTGCTGATGACTACCACCAGTGCGCGGCACAGGGTGTTACAGAGAATCAGGCTGTTGAGCGGAAAACTCAGCTTCGCCACCGGCTTGTCGCTGGAGCGCGAGGCCGTGCGTTGGGCCAGCAAGTGCTGCTGCGCCGCCTCGATGGCGGTAAACAGCCCCGACCATAAAATCAACAGGGCCACTACAGCGAGCATCGGCCCTATGGGCAAGTCGTCCATTAATGCCGCCCGTCAGATGTGCAGGATGTATTCACGGACCAGCTTGCTGCCGAAATACGCCAGCATCAGCAGGCAGAAACCGGCGAGGGTCCAGCGAATGGCCTTGTGTCCGCGCCAGCCGAGGCGGTTACGACCCCAGAGCAGCACGCTGAAGACGATCCAGGCCAGGCACGCCAGCAGGGTTTTGTGCACCAGGTGCTGGGCGAACAGGTTGTCGACAAACAGCCAGCCAGAAATCAGTGACAGCGACAACAGCGTCCAGCCGGCCCAGAGGAAACCGAACAGCAGGCTTTCCATGGTTTGCAGCGGCGGGAAGTTCTTGATCAGCCCGGACGGATGCTTGTGCTTGAGTTGATGGTCCTGAACCAGCAGCAGCAAGGCCTGGAACACCGCGATGGTGAACATGCCATACGCGAGGATCGACAGCAGGATGTGCGCAAGGATGCCCGGCTCTTCATCGATGATCTGCACCGTGCCGGCCGGGGCGAACTGCGCCAGTAGCACGGTCGCGGCACCCAGCGGGAACAGTAATATCAGCAGGTTTTCCACCGGAATCCGCGAGCAGGCCAGCAGGGTCAGGGCGATGACCGCAGCGGCGATCAGGCTGGCGGCACTGAAGAAATCCAGGCCCAGGCCGATGGGCGTCAGCAGATGGGTGAACAGGCTGGCGCTGTGAGCCAGCACGGCCAACACGCCGAGCGTGACCAGCAGGCGTTTGTTCGCCTTGGCGCCGGTGGCCAGGCGAGTGCCCTGATAGATAGTCGCAGCGGCGTATAAGAAGGCGGCGGCGAGGGTAGTCAGCAAACTGGGTGACAAGGGGAGCATAAATCCTGTTAGGCAAGCCCGAAAGGCGCTGAGTTTGGCATAGAACCCACACACCACGAAAGTGCGAGGTGTCCGCCAGTCACAGTCTTCGCTATAATCCGCGACCTGCCCACGCCGCAGGCTCGCCGAGCACATGTTGATTCCGGTCTGGGCCGCCATTATCCCGGTCTACACAGGGCCTGAAAGGATCGCGCAATGTTTGAAAACTTAACCGACCGTCTCTCGCAGACGCTGCGCCATGTCACCGGCAAGGCCAAGCTGACCGAGGACAACATCAAAGACACCCTGCGCGAAGTGCGCATGGCGTTGCTCGAAGCCGACGTCGCCTTGCCGGTCGTCAAAGACTTCGTCAACTCGGTCAAGGAACGCGCCGTCGGCACCGAGGTGTCGCGCAGCCTGACGCCGGGCCAGGCCTTCGTTAAGATCGTCCAGGCCGAACTCGAAAGCCTGATGGGCGCGGCAAACGAAGACCTGAACCTGAGCGCCGTCCCGCCTGCCGTCGTATTGATGGCCGGTTTGCAGGGCGCGGGTAAAACCACCACCGCCGGCAAACTTGCGCGCTTCCTTAAAGAGCGCAAGAAGAAGTCGGTCATGGTCGTGTCCGCGGACGTTTACCGTCCTGCGGCGATCAAGCAGCTGGAAATGCTCGCGGGTGAAGTGGGCGTTACCTTCTTCCCGTCCGACCTGAGCCAGAAGCCGGTCGAGATCGCGCAAGCGGCTATTAAAGAAGCAAAGCTCAAGTTTATTGATGTGGTCATCGTCGATACCGCCGGTCGCCTGCACATCGACGAAGAGATGATGGGCGAGATCAAGGCGCTGCACGCCGCGATCAACCCGGTCGAAACGCTGTTCGTGGTCGACGCCATGACCGGTCAGGACGCCGCCAACACGGCCAAGGCCTTCGGTGATGCACTGCCGCTGACCGGTGTGATCCTGACCAAGGTCGACGGTGATGCCCGTGGCGGTGCCGCGCTGTCGGTTCGCGCCATCACCGGCAAGCCGATCAAGTTCATCGGTATGGGCGAGAAGAGCGAAGCGCTCGAACCGTTCCACCCTGAGCGTATCGCGTCACGCATCCTCGGCATGGGCGACGTGCTCAGCCTGATCGAGCAGGCAGAAGCGACCCTCGACAAGGACAAGGCCGACAAACTGGCCAAGAAGCTGAAAAAGGGTAAGGGCTTCGACCTCGAAGACTTCCGCGATCAGCTGCAACAGATGAAGAACATGGGCGGCCTTGGCGGTCTCATGGACAAACTGCCGAACATCGGCGGCGTAAACCTGGCGCAAATGGGCAATGCCCAGGGCGCGGCAGAGAAACAATTCAAGCAGATGGAAGCCATCATCAATTCCATGACCCCGGCCGAGCGCCGCGACCCTGAGATGATCAGCGGTTCGCGCAAGCGCCGGATCGCCATGGGGTCCGGCACCCAGGTGCAGGACATCGGTCGCTTGATCAAGCAGCACAAGCAGATGCAAAAGATGATGAAGAAGTTCTCCGCGAAAGGCGGAATGGCCAAAATGATGCGCGGCATGGGCGGTATGTTGCCCGGCGGCGGCATGCCGAAAATGTAAAGAATCCGCGCCGGCAGTCATGTCGGCGCAGACCCGCAGGGATGCGGGATCTCCAGCAAACCCGCGCTTGGCGGGAGCTGACTGGCCGTTTTCAACGACGGCTCTATAGCAAATCTGGATGGCGGCCGATAGACCGCCGGAAAAAGTCATTTGCAAAAGTCCGGATATTCCTTAGAATATGCGGCCTTTCGGGCACCTATGCCCGCTGTGCCTTTAGATTTGCAGCACCGACTACAGGAACGATGTTCACATGCTAACAATCCGTCTTGCCCTTGGCGGCTCCAAAAAGCGCCCGTTTTACCACTTGACCGTAACCGACAGCCGCAACCCGCGCGACGGTTCGCACAAGGAACAGGTTGGTTTCTTCAACCCTGTTGCTCGTGGTCAAGAAGTTCGTCTGTCCGTGAACCAAGAGCGCGTAGCCTACTGGCTGAGCGTTGGTGCACAGCCTTCTGAGCGCGTTGCTCAGTTGTTGAAGGAATCTGCTAAGGCTGCGGCCTGAGCAATATGAACGCGACGCCAGCTGTTGCTGATGATTTGATCGTTATCGGCAAAATTTATTCTGTTCATGGCGTTCGCGGCGAAGTGAAGGTGTATTCCTTTACTGATCCAATCAAGAACCTGCTGGACTACAAAACCTGGACGCTCAAGCGTGACGGCAATGTAAAGCAGGTAGAGCTGGTCAGCGGACGCGGGAATGACAAGTTCCTGGTCGCAAAGCTCAAGGACCTCGATGATCGTGAAGAAGCTCGTCTTCTGGCCGGTTATGAGATCTGCGTGCCGCGCAACCTGTTCCCGGAACTGACCGACGGCGAGTACTACTGGTACCAGCTGGAAGGTCTCAAGGTTATCGACACCCTCGGGCAACTGTTCGGGAAGATCGATCACCTGCTGGAGACTGGCTCGAACGATGTCATGGTGGTCAAGCCTTGCGCTGGCAGCCTGGATGATCGCGAACGCCTGTTGCCCTATACGGAGCAATGCGTGTTGGCCATCGACCTGGCAGCAGGCGAGATGAAGGTGGATTGGGACGCGGACTTCTAAACGTGGCTAACTTGCGCGTAGAAGTGATCAGTTTGTTTCCCGAGATGTTCTCCGCCATCAGCGAGTACGGCATCACCAGTCGGGCGGTGAAACAGGGGCTCTTGCAGCTCACCTGTTGGAATCCGCGAGACTACACGACGGATCGACATCACACTGTGGACGATCGCCCATTTGGCGGTGGCCCGGGCATGGTGATGAAGATCAAGCCCCTGGAAGATGCTCTGGTTCAGGCCAAGGCAGCAGCCGGGGAGGCGGCGAAGGTGATTTACCTGTCCCCCCAAGGCCGTCAACTGACTCAGTCGGCGGTACGCGAGTTGGCGAATCTGGATGCATTGATCCTGATTGCCGGCCGCTATGAAGGCATTGACGAGCGTTTTATTGATGCTCATGTCGATGAAGAGTGGTCGATTGGCGACTATGTACTGTCTGGCGGCGAGCTGCCGGCGATGGTCCTGATCGATGCGGTTACACGACTGCTGCCTGGAGCTTTAGGGCATGCGGACTCCGCCGAGGAAGATTCCTTTACGGATGGTTTGCTGGATTGCCCGCACTACACCCGACCGGAGGTGTATGCGGATCAGCGTGTTCCCGACGTATTGCTAAGTGGCAATCACGCGCACATCCGGCGTTGGCGTTTACAGCAGTCCCTTGGTAGGACCTTTGAACGACGCGCCGATCTTCTGGAAAGCCGCTCGCTTTCTGGAGAAGAGAAGAAGCTGCTCGAGGAATACATCCGCGAGCGGGACGATAGTTAACAACGTATCGATGGTAGATCCGACGATTTACCTTAGGAGCACAGCATGACTAACAAAATCATCCTTGCACTCGAAGCAGAGCAGATGACCAAAGAGATCCCTACCTTTGCCCCGGGCGACACCATTGTCGTTCAGGTGAAAGTGAAGGAAGGCGACCGTTCGCGTCTGCAAGCGTTCGAAGGTGTTGTTATCGCCAAGCGTAACCGCGGCGTAAACAGTGCTTTCACCGTTCGTAAAATCTCCAACGGTGTTGGCGTAGAGCGTACTTTCCAGACCTACAGCCCGCAAATCGACAGCATGGCCGTTAAACGTCGCGGTGACGTACGTAAAGCCAAGCTGTACTACCTGCGTGACCTGTCCGGTAAAGCAGCTCGCATCAAGGAAAAACTGGCTTAAGTCCAGCTTCCGATGCAGAAAAAAGCAGCCTACGGGCTGCTTTTTTGTTGCCTGCGATTTATCTTCCCTGACCGTACTGTCGGTCTTGCCTGAGCCTTTATGCCTGCCATCGATCATCCCTTGATAGACCAGTTTCTCGACGCGCTGTGGCTGGAGAAAGGTCTCTCCGATAACACCCGCGATGCCTATCGCAGCGACCTGGCCCTGTTCAACGGCTGGCTGCAGGACAAAGGGCTGGAGTTGATCAACGCTGGCCGCGAATTGATCCTCGATCACTTGGCCTGGCGCCTGGAACAGAACTACAAACCCCGTTCCACTGCGCGATTTCTCTCGGGTGTTCGTGGCTTTTATCGCTATCTGCTGCGGGAAAAATTGATCGCGGTCGATCCGACGTTACGCGTCGATATGCCTCAACTCGGTAGGCCGTTGCCCAAATCCCTGTCGGAAGCAGACGTAGAAGCACTGCTGAAGGCTCCGGACTTGAGCGAAGCGATCGGCCAACGAGACCGCGCCATGCTTGAAGTGCTTTACGCCTGCGGCCTGCGGGTGACGGAGCTGATCAGCCTGACGCTGGAGCAGGTCAACCTGCGCCAGGGCGTGCTGCGAGTGATGGGCAAGGGCAGCAAGGAGCGGCTGGTGCCGATGGGCGAAGAGGCGATTGTCTGGGTCGAGCGCTACATGCGTGACGCCCGTGGCGAGCTGCTCGGTGGACGTCCCAGCGATGTACTGTTTCCCAGCCAGCGCGGCGAGCAGATGACGCGCCAGACCTTCTGGCACCGGATCAAGCATCAGGCCAAAGTCGCCGGAATCGGTAAATCGCTGTCTCCACACACCTTGCGTCATGCCTTCGCCACGCATTTGCTCAACCATGGCGCCGATTTGCGGGTGGTGCAAATGCTGCTCGGCCACAGCGATCTGTCCACGACTCAGATCTACACCCACGTCGCCCGGGCGCGTTTGCAGGATCTGCACGCCAAACATCACCCCCGCGGTTGATCACAATCCCTTGTGGGACCGGGCTTGCTCGCGAATGTGGTGTATCAGTCGACATCTTCTTTGACTGGCACACCACATTCGCGAGCAAGCCCGCTCCCACATTTGAATCTGCGTAGACCAGAATGTCGTGCGACAGGCGCATTCGGCCACAGGGGCCTTATGTGGTAGGCTTTGCCGGTTTGCACGATGGGCGGTTATGACCCGGTGTTTCGGCACGGGCGTTCTGATCGTCCCATTTGTCCGCCTTCAGGAGTTCTCATGCGTCTGACCCAGATTTTCGCCGCCGCAGCCATTGCGTTGGTCAGCACCTTTGCCGTCGCCGATGACGCGGCCGACAAAGCCATCCGTAAAAGCCTGGAAACCCTCCAGCTCGAAGTGCCGGTAGAAAGCATTTCCGCCAGCCCGTTGCCTGGCCTGTACGAAGTCAAACTCAAGGGCAGCCGCGTGCTCTATGCCAGCGCCGACGGCCAGTACGTGGTTCAGGGCTACATGTTCCAGCTCAAGGACGGCAAACCGGTCAACCTCACCGAGAAGGCCGAACGCCTGGGCATTTCCAAGCTGGTCAACGCAATTCCTGTTGCGGAAACCGTGGTTTACCCGGCCATCGGCGAAACCAAATCGCACATCACCGTCTTCACCGACACCACCTGCCCGTACTGCCACAAACTGCATGCCGAAGTGCCTGAGCTGAACAAGCGCGGCATCGAAGTGCGTTACGTCGCGTTCCCGCGCCAGGGCCTGGGCTCGCCGGGTGACGAGCAACTGCAAGCCGTGTGGTGCTCCAAAGACAAGAAAGCCGCCATGGACAAAATGGTCGACGGCAAGGAAATCAAGGCCGCCAAGTGCGATAACCCGGTTTCCAAACAGTTCGCCCTCGGTCAGTCGATTGGCGTGAACGGCACACCGGCCATCGTTTTGGCCGACGGTCAGGTCATTCCGGGCTACCAGCCTGCGCCACAAGTCGCCAAACTGGCGCTGGGCGCGAAGTAAATTCGCATCGTCACGGCCAGCCTTTGACGATCATGGTCCGGCGGCAACATTTGCCGGGCCATTAATAGAGAGCCGCGAGCATGCGGCTGTTTTCACGGCCGGCCTTGAGTCGGCCGTTTCATGGGGAGTTCACAGTGAAACCGGTCAAAGTAGGCATCTGTGGGTTAGGGACCGTCGGTGGCGGTACCTTCAACGTACTTCAGCGCAACGCCGAGGAAATTGCTCGTCGTGCCGGGCGTGGAATCGAAGTGGCACAAATTGCCATGCGCACGCCAAAGCCTCAGTTCCAAACGACCGGTATTGCGATTACCAACGATGTCTTCGAAGTGGCCACGAACCCTGAGATCGACATCGTTATAGAGCTGATGGGCGGCTACACCGTTGCCCGCGAGCTGGTACTCAAGGCCATCGAGAATGGCAAGCATGTGGTCACCGCGAACAAGGCGCTTATCGCCGTTCACGGTAATGAAATTTTCGCCAAGGCTCGCGAGAAAGGCGTGATCGTGGCATTCGAAGCGGCTGTGGCCGGTGGCATTCCGGTGATCAAGGCGATCCGTGAAGGCCTGTCGGCCAACCGCATCAACTGGGTCGCCGGCATCATCAACGGCACCGGCAACTTCATCCTCACCGAGATGCGCGAGAAGGGTCGCACCTTCGAAGACGTACTCGCCGAGGCGCAAGCCCTGGGTTACGCCGAAGCCGATCCGACCTTCGACGTTGAAGGCATCGACGCGGCCCACAAGCTGACGATCCTGGCGTCCATCGCGTTCGGCATCCCGCTGCAATTCGACAAGGCTTACACCGAAGGCATCACCAAGCTGACCACGGCTGACGTGAATTACGCCGAAGCGCTGGGCTATCGCATCAAGCACCTGGGCGTGGCGCGCAGCACGGCGGCTGGCATCGAGTTGCGCGTACACCCGACGCTGATCCCGGCCGATCGCCTGATCGCCAACGTCAACGGTGTGATGAACGCGGTGATGGTCAACGGTGACGCCGCCGGTTCGACACTGTTCTACGGCGCCGGCGCCGGCATGGAGCCGACCGCATCGTCGGTGATCGCCGACCTGGTGGACGTGGTTCGCGCCATGACCTCCGATCCGGAAAACCGCGTGCCGCATCTGGCCTTCCAGCCGGACTCGCTGTCGGCGCATCCGATCCTGCCGATCGAAGCCTGCGAAAGCGCCTACTACCTGCGCATTCAGGCCAAGGACCATCCGGGCGTGCTGGCTCAGGTCGCGAGCATCCTGTCGGAGCGCGGCATCAACATCGAATCGATCATGCAGAAAGAAGTCGAAGAGCATGACGGTCTGGTGCCGATGATCCTGCTCACTCACCGTGTGCTGGAACAGCACATGAACGACGCGATCGCCGCCCTCGAAGCCCTGACAGGCGTGGTCGGTCCGGTCGTACGGATCCGCGTCGAGCACCTGAACTAAGCCGTTATCGTTCACCGGGCCTGCGTGCGGGCCCGGGTTTGCGAACACTGTCTATTGGAGCCAGTCATGCGTTATATCAGTACCCGCGGCCAGGCACCGGCCCTGAATTTCGAAGACGTCCTGCTGGCCGGTCTCGCCACCGACGGCGGTCTGTACGTCCCGGAAAACCTGCCACGTTTCACCCAGGAAGAAATCGCTTCCTGGGCCGGCCTGCCCTATCACGAGCTGGCCTTCCGGGTGATGCGCCCGTTCGTCACCGGCAGCATCCCGGATGCCGATTTCAAAAAGATTCTTGAAGAGACTTACGGCGTGTTCTCGCACAACGCCGTCGCGCCGCTTCGTCAGTTGAACGGCAACGAATGGGTGCTGGAGCTGTTCCACGGCCCGACCCTGGCGTTCAAGGACTTCGCCCTGCAACTGCTCGGCCGTTTGCTCGACTACGTGCTGGAAAAACGCGGTGAGCGCGTGGTGATCGTTGGCGCTACGTCCGGCGACACCGGTTCGGCCGCCATCGAAGGCTGCAAGCACTGCGAAAACGTCGACATCTTCATCCTGCACCCACACAACCGGGTGTCCGAAGTGCAACGTCGCCAGATGACCACCATCTTCGGCGAGAACATCCACAACATCGCCATCGAAGGCAACTTCGATGACTGCCAGGAAATGGTCAAGGCGAGCTTCGCCGACCAGAGCTTCCTCAAAGGCACGCGCCTGGTGGCGGTGAATTCGATCAACTGGGCGCGGATCATGGCCCAGATCGTTTACTACTTCCACGCAGCCCTGCAACTGGGCGGCCCGGCGCGTTCGGTGTCGTTCTCGGTGCCGACCGGCAACTTCGGCGACATCTTCGCCGGTTACCTGGCGCGCAACATGGGGCTGCCGATCAACCAGTTGATTGTTGCCACCAACCGCAACGACATCCTGCACCGCTTCATGAGCGGCAATCAGTACGTCAAGGAAACCCTGCACGCCACGTTGTCGCCGTCGATGGACATCATGGTGTCGTCGAACTTCGAACGCTTGCTGTTCGACCTGCACGGTCGTAACGGTGCGGCGATCGCCGGGCTGATGGATTCGTTCAAGCAGGGCGGTGGTTTCAGCGTTGAACAGGAGCGTTGGACTGAAGCGCGCAAGCTGTTTGATTCGCTGGCTGTGGATGATGCGCAAACTTGCGAAACCATTGCTGAGGTTTACGAGCAGACGGGTGAGTTGCTGGATCCGCACACGGCCATTGGCGTGAAGGCTGCGCGTGAATGCCGTCGTAGTCTGGATATTCCGATGGTGATCCTTGGCACTGCGCACCCGGTCAAATTCCCGGATGCGGTGGAGAAGGCGGGTGTCGGCAAGGCGTTGGAATTGCCGGCGCATTTGGCTGATCTGTTTGAGCGGGATGAGCGTTGCACGGTGTTGCCGAATGACTTGAAGGCTGTTCAGGCGTTTGTCAGTCAGCATGGGAATCGTGGCAAGCCGTTGTAATCGGATGGATTGATTGGGGGCATATCCGTTGCTGCGGTAACGGCGGCTATTGGTTTCGCTTTTACAGCGAGTCACTTTGGAAAAGCCGGAATGCCGGCCCAGCCCAAAGTAACCAAAGGGCTCTTGCCCCCGGTGCCTCGCTTCGGTCCTGCTCCGCAGGCCCGCCGCCATCGGCCATCCATGGCCGTGGGCGGCTACCGCGACAGCCGCCGAGGCGGCCTGAAAGCCGACCTGGCTCATTTTGCGTACGCGTTTTCCTTCTCTGCTACGGCCACTCCCTCCGGATATACACACCGCTCCCCTGTAGGAGCCGGCTTGCTGGCGATGGCGTCCGTTCCGTCACGCACTCATTGCCTGATCCACCGCTATCGCCAGCAAGCCGGCTCCTACGGGGGAGCGTATTTATCCAAACACATCTGCATTCCCCTTGTAGGCGCCAGCTTGCTGGCGATGGACGTCAACGATAACGCGGGCTGCCTGAATGAACGCGTCGTCCGGACGCTTTTCGCCAGCAAGCCGGCTCCTACAGGACATCGCGTACGCTTTTGCTTTTCCCCACGCTTGGCGCTCCTCCAAGGGGCTCAATAGCCGCCCTCACCGAAGAAACGGATATCCACCCGATCCCGATCAACCACCAAAACCCAGGCCATACACAAACCTGTCATCTCCCCCATGCATGCTCCATCAACCAGAGACGCCGATGCGTCTGCAACTGAAATCCAGAACTTTCTTCTCGGGCCAATGGTCACTTATTGTGAACACGCCCCAGGCACTTCGTTTTCGGACTATTGAGTGGTGATCGAGATGGAAAGTATCAGTCTATTGCTCGGTGAGGCTCTGAGCCCGTATCAGGTAACGTTGACCCCATCAGGCACCCACGGCGAATGCCTGGTGACACTGAAGAGCTCGACCGGCGCCATCGTGGTCGAACGGGCATTCAATCAGGCTCAGTTGAGCGACAAACGTCTGCTCACGGATGTCGTCGACGGGTTGCATCGCGATCTGATGATTGCCGAAGGACGCCTGGAACCCTGCGTAATCGCGGCATTGCGCAATGCGGCACAGGACAAGGTCCTGGGCCGGCCGTAAGTGAATTATTTTTTACGGGAACCTTACGGGCCCAAGGTCAGTCAGAGCATGTAACAGCAGGATCAAGCATTGTGCTCCGGTGCTTGTAACCCTGCTGCTACTGGTCTTTTTGTAGACCACGTTTAACCCCGAGATGTCTCCCCACTTCTCGGGGTTTCTTTTTGCCCGCGATTTGTCATGGCTGCGCCTGTTGCTCGAAATACTGCCTGGATTCTTCCAGATAGGCGCCGCGACTTTCCGGGTCGAGCCACGCGGCGTACGCCTCACTTAAGCACTCATGGGGCAGTTTTCGCAGCAATTGATTGATCTCGACAATCGCCTGCCGGCCTTTGGGCGTGTCGGTGCAGCCGATGTAACCGGACAGGAATTTCTCCGCGCCGCGAATCGGGTAAAACAGCAATTCATCCTCGGCGATCCCTTGCTGCTGAGCCTGGTAGCGGATTTCCGGGCGGTACCCCAGCAAGAGCCGCAAGCGCCCCAGACGTTGCATTTGCAACAGGCTACCCAAGGCGTCGTTGCCGTAGTGCGGGGTGAGCGAGTCAGCCGGTGCCTGTTTGAGCAGCGCGTCGAGGTACTCACCGTAGTTGCGCTCGGCAATAATGCCCAGCTTCTCGCCGCCGCTCGCCAGGAAGGCAGTCAGGTCCAGTTCACCGTCCTGGATGAAGGGCGCAAGGGTCTCGCGGTCAACGCGCCGCACAGCCACGCCGTTACTCATCGCCCGAAACACCGGAATGGAAAATGCGATCCAGCGCTCGCGTTCCTTGCTCCGGTTCAACGCTGCATCACACGTAAGGGAAGGCTCGTGGAGCATTTGCAAGGCGCGAGCGCGATTGACCCGCATCAAGGTGTGTTCGTATTGCGGCATGCCGGCGATCAACAGCGGTAACAGTTGATCGATGACGCCCTGGCCTTTTTTCGGTCCTTCGAAAATCGTCAGCGGGGGGAGATCCCGCAACAGCCAGACCATGGTTTCCTTGGGTTGTGCCATCGCTGATGGCGTTGGAACAACGAGCATCAACACGGCCGCGAGCGCGTATACCGCCCTCGCGCGGTGGTGAGTGATAAGCAGCGAAAGCAGGCACTTCAGACTAGATGGCCCCGTCTTCACGCAGCTTTGCGATCTGTTCCTTGTCATAGCCAAGATCGTTGAGTACCTGCGTATTGTGTTCGCCCAACTGCGGCCCGACCCATTGCGAACTGCCGGGTGTCTCTGAGAGTTTCGGCACGATTCCCGGCATCTTGAAATCTTTGCCGTCCGGCAGCTTCGCTTTCAGGAACATTTCCCGCGCCAGGTACTGCGGATCATTGAACATGTCTTCGGCACTGAAGATCCGGCTGGCGGGAACGTCGGCCTGATTCAACTGCTCGATGATGGTGTCCAGCGGCAGCGAATTGACCCAGCGATCAATCACTCCATAAATCTCGTCGCGCCGGCTGTCACGCCCGTCGTTGCTGGCCAGCGCCGGGTCATTGGCCAGGTCTTCACGGCCGATGATCAGCATGAAACGTTTGAAAATCGCATCGCCGTTGGCGCCGATCTGCACATGTTTGCCATCGGCGCTGGTGTGGATCGAGGAGGGGGTGATGCCGGGCATGATGTTGCCGGTGCGTTCGCGAATGAAGCCGAACACGTCGAACTCCGGGACCATGCTTTCCATCATGGCGAAGATCGCTTCGTACAGCGCCACATCCACCACTTGACCGAGACCGCCGTTGACCTCGCGATGACGCAAAGCCATCAACGCACCGATCACGCCCCAGAGCGCGGCAATCGAGTCGCCGATGGAAATCCCGGTGCGCACCGGTGGCCGATCCTCGAAACCGGTGATGTAGCGCAAGCCGCCCATGGATTCACCGACGGCGCCAAAACCCGGTTGATCCTTCATCGGCCCGGTCTGGCCGAAACCCGAAAGGCGCACCATCACCAGTTTTGGGTTCAGTGCGTGCAAGACGTCCCAACCCAGACCGAGCTTTTCCAACACGCCGGGGCGAAAATTCTCGATCAGGATGTCTGCTTCACCGAGCAGCTTTTTCAGGATCGCCAGGCCGTCCGGGTGTTTCAGGTTCAAGGTCAGGGACTTCTTGTTGCGTGCCTGAACGAACCACCACAGTGACGTGCCTTCATACAACTTGCGCCATTTGCGCAGCGGATCACCGCCGTCGGGGGATTCGATCTTGATCACTTCGGCACCGAATTCGCCGCAGATGCGCGAGGCAAACGGCCCGGCGATCAACGTGCCCAATTCGATGACTTTCAGGCCTGAGAGTGGTTTGGCGGTGAACGGCATACTGGTGGATCCTGTAGGACAAGGACTTGGCTGATACAGCGTTTTAGCACAGCCCGCTGTCAGTCGCTCACGGTTGATGGTCGCGAATTCGTTGATTGTCTGCCGCATCGGTTAGACTTGCCGCCTTTCCACGTATCAAGAAGCCCGTTCATGGCCCAGCCGTCCACGACCTACAAGTTTGAACTGAACCTCACCGACCTCGATCGCAGCATTTACGAGACGGTGAAGCAGACCATCGCCCGTCACCCGTCGGAAACCGAAGAGCGCATGACTGTGCGACTGCTGGCCTACGCCTTCTGGTACAACGAGCAGCTGTCGTTTGGCCGTGGTCTGTCAGACGTGGATGAACCCGCCCTGTGGGAAAAGAGCCTCGACGACCGTGTCCTGCACTGGATCGAAGTCGGCCAGCCAGACGCTGATCGCCTGACCTGGTGCTCCCGCCGCACCGAGCGCACCAGTCTGCTGGCCTACGGCAGCCTGCGCGTCTGGGAAACCAAAGTGATCCCGGCGATCAAGAACCTGAAAAACGTACACATCGCTGCTGTGCCGCAGGAAGTCCTGGAAACCCTGGCCAAAGACATGCCGCGCGTTATCAAGTGGGACGTGATGATCAGCGAAGGGACGATTTTCGTCACCGACGACCGTGGTCAGCACGAAGTCCAGTTGCAGTGGCTGAGCGGCGAACGCGGCTGATTTTTCACCGCGTCATCCGGTTTTATCCTACGTATTCAAGAGAAGCATCTGTCACCCCATGCGCATCGAACCTCGCCTGTTGCCCGACACCCTGCCATTTCTCGGTGATCTGCCGCCGCTGCTGACCCGCCTGTATGCGGCTCGGGGCGTGTTGTCCGAGGCTGAACTGGACAAGAGCCTGGCGCGGCTGATTCCGTTCCAGCAGCTTAAAGGCATTGATGCCGCGGTGGATTTGCTGGTGACAGCCCTGGAGCAGCGGCAGCGGATTCTGATCGTCGGCGACTTCGACGCTGACGGCGCGACGGCCAGTTCCGTCGGCATGTTGGGCTTGCGCCTGCTGGGCGCGGCGCATGTCGACTATCTGGTGCCGAACCGTTTCGAGTATGGCTACGGCCTGACACCCGAAATCGTCGAAGTGGCGCTGACCCGCACACCGCAGCTGTTGATCACCGTGGACAACGGCATCTCCAGCGTTGAGGGGGTGGCCGCGGCGAAAAAGGCGGGTCTTCGCGTGTTGGTCACCGACCACCACTTGCCCGGTGATGAACTGCCGTTGGCCGATGCCATCGTCAATCCCAACCAGCCGGGTTGCGGATTTCCGAGCAAGGCATTGGCCGGTGTCGGGGTGATTTTCTATGTGCTGATGGCCCTGCGCGCGCGTCTGCGCAGCCTCGGCTGGTACGAGAGCAAACCGCAGCCGAACATCGGCGAGTTGCTCGATCTGGTGGCGCTCGGCAGTGTCGCCGACGTGGTGCCGCTGGACGCCAACAACCGGATTCTCGTCCACCAGGGCCTGGAGCGAATTCGCGCCGGACGCGCACGACCGGGGATCAAGGCGATCCTTGAAGTCGCCAAGCGCGACCACACGCGCATTACCTCGACCGATCTCGGGTTCATCGTCGGCCCGCGCCTGAACGCGGCGGGGCGGCTGGATGACATGAGCCTGGGCATCGAATGCCTGCTCACCGACGATGCCGGGCTCGCCCGGGAAATGGCCGTTCAGCTCGATGGCATGAACCAGGACCGCAAATCCATCGAGCAAGGCATGCAGCGCGAGGCGCTGGCCCAGCTCAAGGACTTGCCGGTTGAGTCGATGCCGTTCGGCCTGTGCCTGTTCGATCCCGAGTGGCACCAGGGCGTCATCGGGATCCTCGCTTCGCGTATGAAAGAGCGCTATTTCCGTCCGACGATTGCCTTTGCCGATGCGGGCGATGGCATGCTCAAGGGGTCGGGGCGTTCGGTTCAGGGCTTCCACATTCGCGACGCCTTGAGCGTGGTGGCGGCGCAGCATCCAAACCTGATCAGCAAGTACGGCGGCCACGCCATGGCGGCAGGTTTGACGTTGCCGGAAGCGAATTTTCCGCTGTTTGCCGAAGCCTTTGACGCTGAAGTGCGTAGGCAATTGCGCGAGGAAGACCTGACCGGGCGACTGCTGTCGGACGGGACGTTGGCGGTCGAGGAGTTTCACCTTGAACTGGCCCGCGCCCTGCGTCATGCCGGTCCGTGGGGACAGCACTTCCCGGAGCCGTTGTTTCATGGGGTATTCCAGTTGGTCGAGCAGCGCGTTGTTGGCGAACGGCACCTCAAAGTGGTGCTGAAAAGCGAATGCGGCTCGGTGAAGCTGGACGGCATCGCGTTCGGTATTGACCGCGATATCTGGCCGAATCCGACGATCAAATGGGTGGAACTGGCCTACAAACTCGACCTTAACGAGTTTCGCGGGAATGAGACGGTTCAGCTGATGATTGCCCACATCGAACCGCGTTGACCCCATCGCCGGCAAGCCGGTTCCTACAGGATTTGCGCACATCCTGTAGGAGCCGGCTTGCTAGCGATGGCGATTTCCCTCACGCCGAATCTCTCGGAACCCTCCCTCATCCCCCATTGTCGACTAGGCTCTAAGCACTGCTTGATTGGCCTTGTGACGTCTTGTCAATTTTTTGCCCGCGGGGGCGGGTGCTGCACTTTTTTCCTGTCACTCGTCGACTTTTCAAACAGAACCCTGGAGCCTGCCCACTGAGACGAGAGGTGCCCCATGAGTCTGCTGCTTGAACCCTATACCCTTCGCCAACTGACCCTGCTAAACCGCATCGCCGTATCACCGATGTGCCAGTATTCCAGCGTCGATGGCCTGGCCAATGACTGGCACCTGGTGCACCTCGGCAGCCGTGCTGTCGGCGGCGCCGGTCTGATTTTTACCGAAGCCACGGCCGTCACCGCCGATGGACGCATCACCGCCGAAGACCTCGGTTTGTGGAATGACCAACAGATCGAGCCGCTGCAACGCATCACTCGCTTCATCGCCGCCCAAGGCGCCGTCGCCGGCATTCAGTTGGCCCACGCCGGGCGCAAGGCCAGCACCCATCGGCCGTGGATCGGCAAGCACGGCAGCGTCAAACCGGAAGACGGCGGCTGGACCCCGGTCGGCCCTTCGCCAATCGCTTTCGATCCGCAACACACACCACCGAAGCAGCTCGATGAGGGCCAGATCGCCGAGGTTGTCCAAGCGTTCGTCGACTCGGCGAAACGGGCACTGACCGCCGGTTTCAAAGTCGTCGAAGTCCACGCCGCCCACGGTTACCTGCTGCACCAGTTTCTTTCGCCCCTGAGCAATCAGCGTCGCGATCAATATGGCGGTTCGTTCGAGAATCGTATTCGGCTGGTGCTGCAAGTCACCAAAGCGGTCCGCGCGGTGTGGCCAGAGGAGTTACCGGTGTTCGTCCGTGTGTCGGCCACCGATTGGGTGGAAGACGGCTGGAACCCTGATGAAACCGTTGAACTGGCGCGACGCCTCAAAGACTTGGGCGTGGACCTGATTGACGTCTCCTCGGGCGGTACGGCGGCCAACGCGGAAATTCCTACAGGTCCCGGTTATCAAACCCGCTTCGCCGAACGTGTGCGCAAGGAGTCAGGCATTGCGACCGGCACTGTAGGAATGATCACAGAGCCGGCGCAGGCCGAGCACATTCTGCGCACCTGTCAGGCGGACATCATCTTCCTCGCCCGTGAGTTGTTGCGTGATCCGTACTGGCCGTTGCATGCCGATGACGACCTGGGAGGGCGCAAGGCGATCTGGCCGGCGCAGTATCAGCGCGCGACGCATCGGGATCAGCCGATTCATGAGTCGGATTTGCGTGACTGAGTGATGCGGTAAAAGCAAAAAGCCCCGGTTCAGTTGACCGGGGTTTTTTGCATTCCTGCTCTGGATTTTTGGTGTTTGTTCGGCCGTCATCGCGGGCAAGCCCGCTCCCACATTTGATCTTTGTCGTACACAAAATTTGTGTCCCATGAAGATTCACTGTGGGAGCGGGCTTGCTCGCGAAGAGGCCCGTTCAGACACCAAATTGCTCTCAGGTGTACTTACGCTTCTCCGGCGCCGGCGGGAAATACTGATACAACCAGGTCTCGCTCAGCGTCCGGTCATTGGTGCGAATAAACAACCGCAGCTCCACCGGGGCCACACTGTCATTGGTCGGGAACCAGTCAAACGTAATCCGGTAGCCCTTGATGTCATCCAGCACCAGCACGTTGAAGTCTTTGACCTCGCCATTGGAGCATGTCACCACCGGTTCTATGCCCGTGCCTTCAGGCAAGCGGTCCAGCCCGCCGCCCGTGAAGTCCACCGCAAACCGGCGTGCCCAGACCTGCGGGTAATGCTCGCCCGGCGCCCAGCCCTCAGTGAAGCCGCCCATGCCCGAACGGGTCGCGGCGACCCGCGCCAGCGGCGTGCCGACCGGCGGCAAAGCGCTCCAGTACAGCTTGTAGCCGTAGTTCAGGGAATCGCCCGCCGCGACCGGTTTTTTCGGGGTCCAGAACGCGACGATGTTATCCAGGGTTTCGCCGGTCGTAGGAATTTCCAACAGATCGATAGAGCCTTCGCCCCACGCGGTCGTAGGTTCGACCCACAGGCTTGGACGCTTGCTGTACCAGTCGACCGTGTCCTGATAATTGGCGAATTCGTGATCGGTCTGCACGAGGCCGAAACCTTTCGGGTCGGTGTCGGCGAACGCGTTGAATTGCAGGGTGGCCGGATTGTTCAGTGGACGACAGATCCACTCACCATTGCCACGCCACATCGCCAGGCGATCCGAGTCGTGGATCTGCGGGTGAATGGTGTCGCACATGCGGCGCTCGTGGGTGCCGCAGCTGAACATGCTGGTCATCGGCGCAATGCCGAGCTGCTCGATGGCGGTGCGCGCGTTGATGTGGGCATCGACTGCCATGACGACCTGACTGGCCTGGCAATCGATGTCAAATCGATAGGCACCGGTCGCGCTCGGCGAATCCAGCAGGGCATACACCACGAAACGGGTGCTGTCCTTGTCCGGGGTCTCGAACCAGAACTTGGTGAAATCCGGGAATTCCTCGCGCTTCTTGGCATAGGTATCGACCGCCAGACCACGGGCCGACAGACCGTACTGGCCGGTGGCGTCTACCGCGCGGAAATAACTGGCGCCGAGGAACGACAACACGTCATGCCGGTCCAGCTCAGGCGCCTTGAACAGCTTGAACCCGGAAAACCCCAGGTCGCCCGTGAGCTGCTTGGTGTCGACCGTGGTGTTTTCATAGTTGAACAGCGAAGGGCGGAAATGCACCTCCCGCGCCTGACGCGTCTTGGGGTCGACGCTGTACATGCGCACCGGCTGCTTGAAACCCATGCCGACATGGAAAAACTGCACATCCAGCTGACCCTTCAAATCCTTCCACAGGGAATGATTGCCGTCGTAGCGGATCGCGTTGAAATTTTGTGGGGTCATGGTCGCCAGGGTCGGCGGCAGCACCTGCTTGGTGTCCTGGTAGCGGTTGCCGGCGAGCTGCTTGGCCTGGATTTTCAGGGCTTCGAAATCAAAGGCCTGAGCCTCGCCATCAGCGGTGCCATTACCCGCCCAGGCCCGGGCGGCCAGCAGGCCTGTGGCGGACAAACCGGTGTAGGCAGCGATGGCCATGGACGCTTTGAGCAAATTCCTGCGATGCATAAGTACAACCTGTCGTGAACAATCCCGCGCCGTTCCTGGCACGTGCTGGATCAAAAATGGAGGTTCGGACATGCCTTCGGCCAAACGCAACGGACTTTAAACAGATGCCAAATAGCTTAAACCGTTCGGTGGCAGAGCAAAAATGATTGATGGCGTGACGATGGCTCGGCTGTGAAACAAGACATTTCCGGTAACGTTTCCCACAGCGATTTCTGATTTACAGGGCGTTTCTGCTTTTTTCGACTAATTACTCTAAAAACCGCTTTTCAGCACCCGGATAGTTTCTATTCTATGGGCATGACCGGTTTCCGCCCTCAGGCCGGTGGGATTCAGTTGGCACGAGGTGACCGCTGAAAAAGGGTAGGGCGATGCGGTTTTTGAAGTTTTCTTTTTTGACGTAAAGAGGGACATCGTCCATGTCGAAAGTACAAGGCATCACCGAAATGTTGGGGATCTTCCCTTGCCTGGGCATC
This sequence comes from Pseudomonas sp. SJZ080, assembly GCF_007828295.1. Lineage (NCBI taxonomy): Bacteria > Pseudomonadati > Pseudomonadota > Gammaproteobacteria > Pseudomonadales > Pseudomonadaceae > Pseudomonas > Pseudomonas sp. SJZ080. Next base: position 74,670 of record NZ_VIUK01000003.1, on the reverse strand, counting down.
GGGCGGCGAAGGCGTCGGCTTAATTCCGAGGAGTTGAAACTGGTGGAGCGGTATCGCGAGTTGTCGGAGAGTGACCGGATTGCGATGCGGTATCTGGTGGATGCGATGCGCAGTGTTTCGCGGTTTTGAGTAAGAAGCCGAGGGGCGGACTGTGAAGTCTGCCCCTTTTTCATGTACGCCCGGCATGGGCGCAATCTTGCGGGTGCCGATCAACCGCTGAGGCTTTCTATCAGGCTTTCGAGCGCTTCAGTGATATTTTCATCCTGCGCCAGTTGCGCTGCTGCAGTTGCTCTTTCTTGACGCGCCAAGCGGTATTCACTGGGCGTGCAGTTTGCGAACTGCTTGAAGGCACGAGCGAAGTAGGACGGATCCTTGAAGCCGGCCTCATAGCCGATGCTGGTAATAGGCATCTGGCTGTTGTCGAGCAGTTCTTTGGCGAAGTTCATGCGCTTGTTCAAGATGTAATCCGTGAAGCCGAGTCCATTGGCTTCCTTGAACAGGCGGCTGAAGCGAAATGTCGTCATGCCACAGCGCTGCGCCAATTCCCTTTGATCGATGCTGTCTCGAAAGTGTTGTTCGATGTACAGCATGACATTGCTCAGTGCCTGGTGTTTTTGGTGCCCTGAGGTCAGCCGGATGCTGTCGGGCAGGGTTGGGGAGTGGTCGACCAGCAGCGTCTTGCGCAGGTCTGTAACATTTCGGCGCAGCTCGCAGAGCTGAACTACAGCAGTCAGGTAGCGACTCTTCTCTGTGAGCGAGAGCGGGAGCACCATGTATTCCCAGACGCTGGAACGCATGGCCCAGACGGCCAGTTCCTCTGAGTGCTGCACGGTGAACATGGTGATCGGGATGGCCGGTGTGCTGCGTTTGATCTCCAGCAACAGCCTCAAGCCTGGGGTGTCGGGGCGATCGAAATGCATGCAGATCATGTCCGCCTGTTCCCCGATGGGCAGCATGGAGTTTTTCGCCAGTTTGCAGTCGCAAGTACCCTCGAACTGCGCGATCAGTTCTTTCGTGGATCGATCATGAGTCAGATCGAACCATAGGAGCGATGGCCTTTTGGTCAAATTGGACGTCATGTCTCTACTCTGCAGGTCTGGGTGACTCTTTTCTCGAGTATTGTCAATGCGCCATCACTTTGCAGATTGAATCCTTATAGGAACGACGAGTTACAGATCTATTCGATATATGCGTTTCCTGGGCGGCTGACCGGGCCGAGTGTTTGCGGGTGTGTTGTCGACGATCCCGGGTTTAACCACTTGTCGCTTCTGAATCAATGACAATTGCCGTTGCGTTTCAATGCCCTGTTTACCCCTCTCGTGACTTCTGCAAAGGCCAATGCCCCGTATCCGGCCGCTCCGCAAAAAAGTCCTAATGATGTGCAAAATCCTCCTAACGCCTATGCCTGCTTACTGACTAGGGTTGCATCAGGCAGCACAGAAAGTTCTGCCTCAGAAAAAACAACATTCGAGTGAGGTGGGCCAAATGAACATGCAAACAATCAAGGCTTCGGTAGTGAAGTTCGCCAAAGACGAAGACGGTCTGACCATTGTGGAATACGCGGTGGCCGGCGGATTAATCACGGTAGCTGTTGCCGCAATGTTCACTCTTCTGGGCGGTGCCGTGAACACCAGAATCACAGCGCTGTGCGCTGCGGTCAAAGGCGCTGCCTGCTGATGACAGTAACCCGTTGTGGTGGTGCGCGGTGATGTTCATGGAGCAACCGGTTTTACAGTTTCTCTGATAGACCGGCAACTCAATGGACTTCGCGCAGTCCCCGCCAATGTATTTTCTGAGTCGTATGACCGATGAAGTGAGGTACAAAAAAATGAATCTGCAAACAATCAGAACTTCAATCACCCGGTTCGCCAAAGATGAAGATGGCCTGACCATTGTGGAATACGCGGTAGCGGGTGGATTAGTTACGGTAGCGGTGGCCGCAATGTTTATTCTTTTGGGTGGCGCCGTGAACACCAGAATCACAGCGCTGTGCGCTGCGGTCAAAGGTGCCGCCTGCTGATGACAGCCACTTACTGTGGTGGGGCGCGGTGATATCCATAGAGCAACCAGTTTTACAGTCTCTCTGATAGATCGGGCAACTCAATGGACTTCATGGTGTCCCCGCCAACGCACTTCTGATCCGTATCACAGTTGAAGTGAGGTATACAAAAATGACTCTGCTAACCATCAGAACTTCAATCGCCAAGTTCGCCAAAGATGAAGATGGCCTGACCATTGTGGAATACGCCGTCGCCGGTGGATTAGTTACGGTAGCGGTGGCCGCAATGTTTATTCTTTTGGGTGGCGCCGTGAACACCAGGATTACAGCACTGTGCGCGGCGGTCAAAGGTGCTGCCTGCTAACGATAATCCCGGTAGGGGGAATGCGCCATGTCCATGGAATTGCTGGTGACGACGGTTTTACTGCTAGGACTATTGGGCGTGGCGGTGGTGAGCGATCTGCGTCGCCACCGTATCCCCAACATGCTGGTCCTGTTGGGCCTTGCCCTGGGACTGGGCGGTCAAATGTATTTAGGTGGCGTCAGCGGATTGGCTGACAGCCTGTTGGGCATCCTGGTCTGTTTTGCACTGTTTCTGCCGATGTACGCCTTGGGTGGCATGGCCGCCGGCGACGTCAAGTTAATGGCCATGGTCGGCAGTTTTCTACCCTTCCATTTTGCATTGTGGGCTGCCTTGTTCAGCCTGATAGCGGGTGGCGTGTGCGGTTTTTTGATTGTGCTGTATCGCGGCCAACTGCTTCAGACCCTGGGACGTTATTGGTTGATTCTGAGGGCGCAGGCCTATCTGGCGCCAACTTCAGATGAAGTAGCCGGCAAGCCTTTCCCTTATTCGGTTGCAATCTTGATAGGCACTTTAATCAGCGTCTACTGGCAACTGGTTGCCGGTGGATTCGGAGGTTAGTCATGCACATCATTGTCGATAGTGATGCCTACCCCAGCGCTCGAGCCGCGGTGCAACGACTGGCTCCCCAGCCGTGCACAATCCGCGAAACTGGTCTGACAGACAGTTTCCTCGGCGAGTTGGTATGCAAACACTTGTATGACGCTGGCGTGCTGGACATGCCGCGGCTGGTGGAGCGCCTGGCGCTGACCGGCGCTGTACTGGATGAGGTTCTGGCGTTTCTGCGCAAGGACGGTCGTGTCGAGGTGCTTGGCCAGTTGGGGTCGCAAACGACAAGTGGGCAAATGCTGCGTTATGGCCTGACCGAACGCGGGCGCAGCGCCGCCCGCGATGCCTTGTCGCGCAGTGGCTACATCGGCGCGGCACCCTTCCCGGTGAGCACCTACCGGTCCCTGATCAAACTGCAAACCATTCACCATGGTCGCATCAACGCCAACGATATGCGCAATGCCTTTGCTGGCGTAGTGCTCACCGACAGCATGCTCGATCAGTTAGGTGTGGCGATGAACTCCGGGCGCGCCATTATGATTTATGGCCCTGCGGGTACTGGCAAGACCTATATCAGCCGTCGGCTGATCCGTCTGTTCAACGAGGCCATCTGGGTGCCTCATGCCATCGTCATCAACGAATCCGTGATCGAGATCTATGACCCGCAAGTGCATCAGCGGCTCGATGATAACGTTCAACAGAACAACCTGATGCTCAACGAAGGGATCGACCGTCGATTGCTGTGCTGCAAACGCCCGATCGTCGTCACTGGCGGTGAGTTGAGCATGGAGCAACTGGACGTTCGCTATGACCCTTACACCCGTCAATACCAGGCTGCCTTGCAGCTCAAGGCCAGCAATGGCCTGTTCATCATCGATGACATGGGGCGCCAGCGCATGCCGCCCGCCGAGCTGTTGAATCGCTGGATCGTCCCGATGGAAGAGAAGCGCGATTATCTCAACCTGGGCGGCGGTCGGCATTGCGAGCTGCCGTTCGATCTGATTCTGGTGTTTTCCACCAACCTCAATCCTCTGGAGTTGGCCGATGAGGCCTTTCTTCGCCGGATTGGCTACAAGCTGCAATTCGGTTATCTGCAGCCCGAGGAGTACGAAAAGATCTGGCGTCAGGAAAGCGAGCGTCTGGGCGTGCCTTATGACCAGTTGCTGGTGCGTTATGTGCTGCAAAGGCTTTATGCAAGTGAAGGCATGCCCCTGGTGCCTTGCCATCCCCGAGATCTCCTGAGCATGGCGCTCGATCGTCAACGTTACATGGGCGGTTCCGGACCACTGTCACCGCAAGAGTTGGAATGGGCCTGGCACAACTACTTCGTCCAGCTCGACTTTCTTTGATACGGAGATACTGACATGAGCTCTCGTACTCTTTCCCTGATAGGCGTTTCCCTGGTCATGGGCCTTGGTGCTGCATGGATGGCTGACTCCTGGCTGAGCGCCCGGCTCAATGCCAGCCCGGATGATCACCTTCGAAGCGTAGTGGTCGCCACGGTAGAGATTCCATTCGGGCAGATGGTCGAGGCTCAGCAGGTCACGACCGTACGCATGCCCATGGATACGATCCCGGAAGACGCCTTCGACTTGAGCGAAAAGGCTGTGGGCAAGATCGCAACGTTCGACATTCTGAAGGGCGACATTGTGCGCGGTGCGCGTCTGAGTGAGCACTTGGGTGGCAGCACCCTGGCTTCGCTGATTGCGACAGACAAGCGTGCCATCTCGGTACGGGTGGACGATGTGGTCGGTGTGGGCGGGTTCCTGTTGCCGGGTAACCGGGTCGATGTACTCGCGACCAAAACCACCAGTGCCGGCAGCAATAGCGCCGTGTCCAGGACCATCCTCGAAAACTTGCGGGTATTGGCGGTAGACCAGACGGCGGGTACCGACAAGACCCAACCGGTGGTGGTGCGTGCAGTGACGCTGGAAATGACGACCGCAGAGGCTGAAACCCTGGTCACGGCGCAAACGGAAGGGAAGTTGCAATTGACCTTGCGCAATCCGCTGAACACCGAGAAAAAAATCGCGGCCGTTGCACCTGTTGCACCTGCCGCACCGGTCATGGCAGTGGCCACCGCCACGGTGCCAAAACGCGTGGTGCAACGCAGCAGCGGCGAAAGTGGTGGGGCTATCACCGTCATCCGCGGGGTCGAAACCAAAGTCGTCAACATTCGCTGACAGGGCGTAACAGGTCCTGGACACCAGGTCTTGGCGGAGCCGATCCGCATCAGTATTGGCAAATGAGGGCTTGATGATGAATCGTCGTATTCAGCAGCCGTTCACTGCGACGCCAAGGCGCCAGAAAGGATCGGTGAGTGTATTGATGGTGATCGCGTTGGCGGCGATTGGCATGGTGGCCGCACTGGCTTTGGACGGCGGGCACATGATGCTGAACAAAACGCGCTTGCAGAATGCGGTGGACGCCGCGGCCCTGAGTGGCGCCAAAACCCTGAGTCAGGTGGAAGGTGGTGCCAATATTGCCAGTACGACGCGGACTGCCGCACTCAATACGCTGACGCAAAATGCGAATGCCACGGGCAACACAGAATTGGCAACGGCGGTTGGTGGCAACGCAGCCACATTCGCGGTGGTGGAACTGGCAAGCAGTGTCTATGGGCCGTTCTCCTATCCCGGGCCAGCGAATGCCAAATACGTTCGGGTATCGGTACCGAGCTATAACCTGACCGGATTTTTCTGGAATTTCGCCCAGGTATTCGGTTCTGGCGGCCTGGGGGCCAAAGCAGTGGCGGCAATCGCCACTGCCGGACCCAGCCCTACCAGTCCTTGTGATCTCTCGCCTTTGATGGTCTGTGGCGACCCGACTCAATACAACCCTGGCGCAGGCATGTTCTGGGGATTCCAGTTTGGTGATTTGCAGGTATTGAAGACGGCTGCCGGCAATTCGTCGCCCATTGGTCCAGGCAACTTTCAGTTGCTCGATTTTGGTTCGGGCGGCAGTACGGTCAGGGAGGACCTGGCCGGAGGCGGCAAGGTCTGCCGCGCTGTGGGGGACAACGTCCAGACCGCACCTGGCAACAAGGTCGGCCCTACCTCCCAGGGCTTGAACACACGCTTCGGCATTTACAACGGCCCGGTCAGTGCCTCGGACTATCCGCCGGACCTGGTGACCGCGTCCAGCAACCCCGCGATCACTTACGACGACTCGGTCACACCGGCACAGGCGAAGTACAAGGGGCAAACCGTCACCTCGAGCAACGGCAATCTCACGGCGGGCAGCGACGCGATATTTGACTACAACGACTGGCGTGCGAGCGTTGCCGCGTGTGTGGCAGGGGCTGGCAGTGGTTGTGAGAGTCATGGCGTGTTCGAGCGCCGGATGATGAAAATTGTGGTGGGCAACTGCACGGGCAAACAAGGCGGTTCAACCTCGATCCCCGTCCTCGGTTTCGGCTGCTATTACGTGGTGCAACCCATGGATGGCGGTGGCGGGGACGCTCAGATCTTCGGGCAGTTCGTGAAGGAGTGCGAAGGCGACAACGTGGCCGGCCCTACGCCGTCAACCGATTCCGGCCCACAGATCATCCAGCTCTACAAAACCTATCTCAACGGCAGCGGTACTCCGAGCACTGACTCATAGGAGGCGTCATGAGACTTCACGCGTTTAAACCTCCGCAGCGCCAGCAAGGCCTGGCCATGGTGGAATTCACCCTCGTCCTGCCGGTGTTGCTGCTGCTGTTACTGAGCCTCGGTGAGATCGGCCGCATGCTCTATCAGTACAACGTGTTGCTGCAGGCCAGCCGGGATGCCGACCGTTTTGTCGCAGGCCACGCCTGGAACTCGACGCTGGGTGCGGTCTCTCTGAGCAATGCGCTACAGGCCCAGACGAAAAACGTTGCGGTGTATGGCGTGCCTGCCAACACCGGCACCGCTGTGTTGTCCGGGTTGACGCCTGACAACGTGGTCGTCGCCGCGGTGGGCACCGACCATGTGCGAGTCACCATCACCTATACGTTCTGCCCGGTGATTGGCAGTGGCAATTGTGGCGGCTCGATTCCGGGTTTGTTTGGCAATCAGATTGCGCTGAGCATTCCGCTGGTTGCCACTACCGTGATGAGGGCACTGTGATGAATAGAAAACACATGCGCGGAACCTATACGGTGGAGTTCGCCTTCGTTGGTCTGCTGGTGTTCACGCTGTTGTTTGGCGTGTTGGAAATGGGCCGCCTGTACTTCACGGTCAATGCATTGGATGAGGCCGCGCGCCGTGGTGCGCGCCTGGCAGCTGTCTGCGATATCAGCGATCCGGTGGTGTTGCGGCGGGCAATCTTCAATGCCGCGACCGATGCAGGTACGAGCCAGCTGATCAGCAATCTGGCCACCACTAATCTGACGTTGACCTATCTGGACGCAAATGGCGCTCTGGTGGCCAACCCCGCTGACCTGGTCAGCGTCAACGGCTTTCGTGCCATCCGCTATGTCCAGTTGAGTCTGCAAAACTTCGTTTTCAATCTGTTTATTCCCGGGTTAGGCGTGCCCATTACCTTGCCTGCATTCAGGGCAACGTTGCCACGCGAAAGTCTCGGGCGTCATTCCGATTCCGGGGAGATCACACCATGCTGAATATGAAGGAAACGCCGATATCCAGTTCGACTGGCAAAACCGGTTTGCGGTTGCTGATCAGTAGCCGTGATGCCACCTCTTTGCGCGATCTGCAGAGTGTCTGTCAGCGCATGCCTGGCCTTGAGGTCAGCACTCGCCTGGTGAGCAATGGGCATGTTGACCCGCTCTACAGCCTGGACCGTATGCCCGATCTGTTGCTGTTGCGCGTCAGCCACCTGTGGCGCGAGGAGTTGTCGGCGCTGTTGCAACGCCCGGCCCACGAGCGTCCGCCGATGTTGGTGTGCGGACTGCTGAGCGAACAGGAAGCCATGCGCCTGGCGATGCAGGCCGGTGCGCGGGACGTGCTGCCGGAGCCCATCGCCGAGACCGAACTGGTCGCCGCCATGAATCGGCTGCTCACGGAGGTTCGGAGCGGCAGTGGGGCTGACGGGAAATTGATCGCCGTGATGAGCGCAAAGGGCGGTTCCGGCGGAACCATGGTGGCCTGCAACCTGGCACAACAGCTCAGCATGAAAGGCGGCAGCACCCTGTTGCTGGATATGGACCTGCAATTTGGCAGCGTGACGCATTGTCTGGATGTGGCGCAGACGCACAGCCAACTGGAGGTGTTACATCAGATCGACGGCATGGACAGCGTCGCGTTACGCGGTTTTTGCAGTCACTTCAGCCCGACCTTGCATGTGCTGGGTGGTCGGGCTGGTGAGCTGTGTTTGCCGCAGGATGCCCAGCCCGAGCAACTTGACGCCCTCTTGCAGTTGGCCCGCGCCAGTTATGGCTGGGTGGTGGTCGACCTGCCGCGGCAAATCGATCACCTCACCGGTTCTGTGCTGGAGCAGGTGGATCGGGTGTACGTGGTGGTGCAACAGAGCGTCAGCCATCTGCGCGATGCCAGCTCTCTGGTGCGGATTCTTCGCGATGACCTGGGCGTGCGCGGGGATCAATTGCAGATAGTGGTCAACCGTTATGACAAGGCCGCAGCGATCAGCCTGAAAGATGTTGGCGAGGCGCTACGTTGCACCAATCTGTCGAAATTACCCAACGACTTCAATCTGGTCAGCCAGAGTCAGAACACTGGTGTGCCGTTGGGGCTGCATGCGCCGAGGGCAGCGATTACTGCTGCACTGCGCGACATGACCGAGGACCTGGTCGGTCAACAGGTGGCCGGCAACAAAGGCTTGCTCAAACGCACCTTCAACCGTTTTTTCGGGGGATGACCCATGATCAGCGACTTTCGTAACCGCTTGCGCAAACAGTCCGGTAAACCCGTCGCTGCCCAATCGCACGACGATCTGCTGGATCCGCCAGAGGAAATAATGGCGTGGGAACGTGTGACACCAGACGTTCTATACGAAACCAAAAGCCAGGTCACCCCGGTGGAGTCCGAGTGGCGGGAAAAGATCTACCAGCAGTTGCTCAAGGTCATGGACCTGTCCTTGCTGGACTCCCTTGAGCAGGCCGAGGCTGCTCGGCAGATTCGCGATATTTGCCAGCGCCTGCTCGATGAGCATTCGGCACCGGTGAGTTCCGTCAGCCGCCAGTTGATCATAAAGCAGATCACCGACGAGGTGCTCGGCCTGGGGCCTCTGGAACCGTTGCTGGCCGATCACAGCGTGTCCGACATTCTGGTCAACGGCTTTGCCTCGGTCTATGTCGAGCGCTTCGGCAAACTGCAACGGACTGATGTGCGTTTTCGCGATGATCAGCATTTGTTGAACATCATCGACCGTATCGTCTCCAACCTGGGGCGGCGTATCGACGAGTCCTCGCCGTTGGTGGATGCCCGGCTCAAGGACGGTTCGCGGGTCAACGCGATTATCCCGCCGCTGGCCATCGATGGCCCGAGCATGTCGATTCGGCGCTTTGCGGTGGACCTGCTCAATACCGACAGTCTGATCCAGGTGGGGACGTTGACCCCGGCCATTGCCCTGCTGCTCAAGGCGATTGTCCGTGGGCGCTTGAACGTGCTGATTTCCGGCGGTACCGGCAGCGGCAAGACCACCATGCTCAATGTGCTGTCCAGTTTCATTCCGCAAAACGAGCGGATTGTCACCATCGAAGATTCGGCCGAACTGCAACTGCAGCAACCCCATGTGGTGCGCCTGGAAACCCGGCCTTCGAACATCGAGGGCCGTGGCGAAGTGAGCCAGCGGGAGTTGGTGCGCAACAGCCTGCGGATGCGTCCGGACCGCATAGTGATCGGCGAGGTTCGCGGCGTAGAGGCGCTGGACATGCTGACTGCGATGAACACCGGCCACGACGGCTCGTTGACCACGATCCACGCCAACACTGCACGCGATGCGTTGGGGCGAGTCGAGAACATGGTGTCGATGACCGGGGCGACCTTTCCGATCAAGGCCATGCGGCAGCAGATCGCTTCGGCCATTGATGTGGTGATCCAATTGGAACGCCAAGAGGATGGTAAGCGCAGACTGGTCAGCGTGCAGGAAATCAACGGCATGGAGGGCGAAATCATCACCATGACCGAAATCTTTTCCTTCGTGCGCCATGGCATGGGCGAAAACGGCGAAGTGCTGGGTGATTATCGTCCCAGCGGCATGATCCCCGCGTTCCGCGATGTGCTGGCCAAGCGCGGCATCGAGTTGCCGCTTACGATGTTCAGGCCTGAATGGATGGAGGCACGGCAGTCATGAGCAATATTCCTGGTGAATTCATTCTGATGTTCCTCGGCATGGTGTTTATCGCTGTGTTCCTCCTGTCTCAGGGGGTGGTGGTGCCGGTGTTCGGCGAGGCCGGCAAGATGCGCAAGCGTATCCGCGGCCGTTTGCACGTTCTGGAGAAAGCCAACAATCTGCCCAATATGCAGACGGTGTTGCGACAGAAATACCTGACGCGCTTGACGCCACTGGAGGCCATGCTCGAGCAGTTGCCCTTTATGGCGAGCCTGACCCAGATGATCGAGCAGTCCGGTCATGAATACCGTGCTTATCGGGTGTTGTTGCTCGGGCTGTTCCTGGGCGCCTGTGCAAGCCTCTCGATCTGGATGATCTCGTCAGTCTGGTGGATGGCGTTGCTGGCGGGCTTCGGAGCGTTCTGGCTACCACTGCTGAAAATTTCTCGTGACCGTAGCAAACGCTTCGCCGGGTTTGAGGAAGGCCTGCCGGATGCACTGGATGCCATCTGCCGTGCCCTGCGCGCCGGGCACCCGTTCAACGAAACCCTGCGCTTGGTCGCCGAGGAGCATAAGGGGCCGGTCGCTCAGGAGTTTGGCCTGACTTTCGCTGATATCAACTACGGCAACGATGTACGTCGGGCCATGCTCGGCCTGCTGGAGCGGATGCCGAGCATGACGGTGATGATGCTGGTGACCTCAATCCTCATCCATCGCGAGACCGGCGGCAATCTGACCGAGGTGCTGGAGCGTTTGAGTCGCCTGATCCGCGGGCGTTTTCGCTTCCAGCGCAAGATCAGGACCCTGTCGGCCGAAGGGCGGATGTCAGCCTGGGTGCTGGTGTCGATTCCGTTCGTGCTGGCGATTGCGATCGTTTTCACAAGCCCCACCTACATGCCTGTGCTGCTCAATGATCCCATCGGCCACAAACTGATCATCGGGGCGTTTTGCGCCATGCTGGTCGGGATTTTCTGGATACGCAAAATCATTCGGATTCAGGTTTAAGCGGTATTCGCTACCGGGAGGTACAGGTCATGGACTTTTTGCTCGGGTTGTTCAGTCGGGTCACGGGGAGCGAGGAGGTGGGGCGCCTGTTGTTCCTCGGCGCGATCGGTTTGAGTACGGTGCTTGCGGTTGTCGCCGTGAGCTTGCTGGTGATGGGGCTTCAGGATCCGGTACAGCGTCGTCTGGCGCTGATCAAGCGTGGTCATTCAGGCAACACCGCCGGGCAAGAAGCCCCGGGTAATCTGCAACTGTTACTGGAGCGGGTCGGCCAGCGTTTTGCCTCGGCCGAATCGGCTCAGACATCCGTCACCCAGACATTGTTGACGCATGCAGGGTACCGGTCCTCTTCGGCGGTGCAGATGTACTGGGCTGTGCGCTTGATGACGCCGCTGTTATTAGTCGGTATTGCGTTGCTGCTATTGCCGATGATTCCCAGGGTTTCCCTCGCCATGGGGCTGCTGGCGGTGGTCTTGGCTGCAGGTATCGGATGGTTGCTGCCAGCGCTGTATGTCGCCAAGCGCAAGCAGTTGCGACAAGGTCGGTTGCGTGCCGCGTTTCCGGATGCGCTGGATCTGATGGTCGTCTGCGTGGAGTCGGGCCTTGCCTTGCCCACCACGATCGAACGGGTGGCGGAGGAGATGTCAGTCAGCCAGGTCGAACTGGCTGAAGAACTGGCCTTGGTCAATGCGCAAATCCGCGCGGGCATTTCCAGTACAGCGGCGCTCAAACAACTGGCTGTGCGCACTGGCCTGGATGACGTACAAGGGCTGGTCAGCCTGTTGGCGCAGAGTATCCGCTTTGGTACCAGCGTGGCCGATACCCTGCGCATCTATGCCGATGAATTCCGTGATCGGCGTACTCAGGCCGCCGAAGAGATGGGGGCGAAAATTGGTACCAAGCTGATATTTCCACTGATTTTCTGTCTGTGGCCGAGCTTCTTTCTGGTCGCTATCGGCCCGGCCTTGATCGGGGTACTCAAAGTATTCGGGTGAGGTAAAAACGGGCAGAGGCTATCGAGTGCGATGGCCTTGCCCCCCGAGGCTGATCTGCACTTTCCTGTCATGGATCCACACATTTCCCGCAGCAGGGTAATCCTGATGTGTAGAGACCATCGTTTTCCTGCACACGACATCAAGCCCGGCTTTGCAGCCAGGCTACTCTGGACTACGCCAGAGGCTGATCACCCATCGACATGCCTCAGTTGCCGCTAGTGATCTCTCCCCCAGTATCCTGGTCATAAAACTCCGGAATCGGGTAGTTGAAGCTATTCAGCCAGCGCTGCATGGCCAGGTCACGTTCGGCGGCCGAAGCGGTTTGCAGTTCAGGGGAGGCAACCACACCTCGAATCTGCAACTGCAGCCACTGTTCGGTGCCTTGTTGATACGGCGAAGAGGGGCCCGGCTCAATAGCCCAGGCAGTGGTGGACAGGCAAGCCATGCACACGATCAACAGCCTTTTGGTATTCATCTCGACTCCTCGTACGTTTTACTGGTTCGCACTGGAAGAGGCATCGGCTACCTCTGTCCTGCGATTCCCCTCGGAAGCCACCACTTTTTTGGCGGAGGCCTTGAGTTTTTCCGCGCGGGTTTGAGCCTCGGCGACTTGCTTGGGGCTCAAGTCGGCGCGGGTCACGAGGTCAGCAGCCGCCTTCCAGTTATCCTGGTAGATCAGCAGCGTCACCATATTGAGTGCCGCCAGTGTGTTTGCCTGCTTGAGCTCCATGGCGGTCATGAACTCAAAGCGTGCTTCAGGGATCCGTCGCTGATTGAGGTAGACGACCCCCAGGTCATTTCGCATCCTGTCGTCGGTGGGGGCCATCTTCACCGCACGCTCAAGGTGAGTGGCAGCGGTGGCGTTATCATTTTTGGCGGCGGCCAACTGGCCCAGGCCATGTTCCCCTTCAGCCGTCAGACAGGTGCCGAGCAAGCTTTCGTACAACGGCTGCGCGTCGCCGCTACGCCCCATCATGCGCAGCACCCGAGCCTTGCGCAGGCGAACCTGGACCAGGTTGTCGGGCAGACCTTCCAGGTTCGCCAGGCTGGCATACAAACGGCCTTCGTCGGCCATGTTGTCGGCCAGGTTCAGGGCCAGTTCCTGCTCCGAACCGGGCTTGGCACAGCTGGCCGGTCGCGAAGACAGGCCATTACTGGCACAGCCTGCGAGCATTAATGTCGCCGCTATTGCAATGACTGCTTTCATCGAATGTCCTCTGGCTACGACAGGTTGAACGCCCGGCCAATGGCTATGAAACTGGCCCGGCAGGCGTTCAACGTCACCGTTACGAGTGAGGGTGAGGCAAGTCCGGTTCAGGCTTCTGATCATTGCGAGAGCCCGCTGAGACTGTCGAAGTCGCCATTTTCCAGGAAAAACATGCGGTAGAAGTTCGGGTCGTAATTGCGCAGCTGTTCACCGGGCAATGACGGTAGTTGTGCATTGGCAGCCAGTGGCTGGACCAGATGGGGGGTGACGATCATCAGCAGTTCGCGCTCTTCACGGTTGATGGTGTTGTCGCGGAAAAATGCGCCCAGAACCGGGATATCGCCCAGCCCCGGAAACTTGTTCACCTGGGAGTTGTTGCGGGAGCTGATCAGGCCGCTGATGACGAAGCTTTCGCCGTCGGCCAGGGAGATGCTGGTATCGGTACGGCGCACGCTCAGGGCCGGGACTATCGTGCCGGCGACGCTCACGGCGTTGGTGAAGTCCAGTTCACTGACTTCCGGCGCCACCTTCAGCGCGATACGATTTTTCCCGATGATGGTTGGCGTCAGAGTCAGGCGGATACCGAATTCCTTGTACTCGATGGACACGTTATCGCTGCCTGAACTGGGCACCGGAATCGGTATTTCACCGCCGGCCAGGAAGCTCGCACTCTGCCCGCTGAGCGCTACCAGGCTTGGCCGAGCCAGGGTGTAGGCGAAACCACTGCCTTCCAGCGCATTTAGCGCCACCAGGGTATTGCCGGTAGCAAATGTGAGGTTGAAGTTGTTGTTATTCACCGGAATCGCCGGCGTGACAATGCCGCCGATGGTGGGCAAGGTTCTCGGCGAGCCGAACAGGAAGTTGCCACGGGTGCCGAAAATCGAGGCGGAGGCTTCCTTGAGCTTGGTCCGGCTGACTTCGACGAAACGGATATCGGTCTGCACCTGGCTCGGCAGCAGCGGGTCGTCGGAGGGCACCGACGGCGCGCTGGTCAGTGCCGATGTGGCTTTACCCTTGACGAACACCATGCTTTGGCGCGGCGTTTTCGAACAGGCAGTCCAGACCATCAGGCTGGTGGTCCCCGGTGTCATGCCCGTTAGTATGAACGCGTTGCTGCCGCTGGGTTGCACGTCGGCAATTTTCGGGTCACCCACCGCCAGTTGCGTTATCGGAACGGGGCTTCGCATTTCATTCTGCAGCCCCTGACCGACCTCGAACGTAGTCGACCAACTGTCCAGTTGCGAACAATTGGCAGGTGCGGCCTGAGCCGCATTCACGCTGAGACCCGTCCAGAACAGGCCATGGATAATTTGCTTGAAAGCGGGCGCGGGACGAAGGCTCATTTAGTGCATCCTCACTGGATAGGCCATCTATAGGCAGACTAAGTTGTCTCTGATCACTTCACGGGGATCGGACTATCCCCCCCAATGCGCCAGACCACTTATCCGTGGCTTTGGCGTTATTCCTTGCGGGCAACACACGAGCGGGCGCAGTTCGCTGATCTGGCTGGACAGCGAGCGACCTTTGCTAAAACGGTTTTTAGTGAGGCGGTTATCTGGAGTGCCCGGCAGAGTGATGCTGGCAGTTACGGACGGTACTGTCCGCCAACCTGCCCCCCCCCGAAAAATAAACGGCCATGCAGGTACAGAGCCGGAATACGCCTGCCATGATCATAGTGAGCTAACTCCTTTTGCCAATCTGATCACTGAAGCTAACTTGGAAACTGGAGCCGTTATGACTTCTTATTGTTTGACGGTAGTTCAATCAAACCAAAGTGCCATGATTTTAGAAAAATCCGGCATATCCCTCCCTTGATCCGCACCGTTGACACTGACCCTTGTAGGAGCCGGCTTGCTGGCGATGGTCGTCAACGATAACGCGTGCTGTCTGGTTCAACGTAGCGCCCTTGCGCCCATCGCCAGCAAGCCGGCTCCTACAGGTTTTGCTTCAGCTACAGGTGCCCATGATCGGGAACGGTCGCTGTGCCTGCACCAGGTCCGGCATATCCCTCCCTTGATCCGCACCGTTGACACTGACCCTTGTAGGAGCCGGCTTGCTGGCGATGGTCGTCAACGATAACGCGTGCTGTCTGGT
>NZ_VIUK01000003.1:0-59154 GCF_007828295.1 Pseudomonas sp. SJZ080 | reverse complement strand
CGGGTTCAACGTAGCGCCTTTGCGCCCATCGCCAGCAAGCCGGCTCTTACATCAAACGTCCCAAGTGGTGGACGCAGAACCAGGCTTGGTTGGCTTGGATGATGGCGTGGAGGAAGCGGGTGTGGCGGGGAAAAAACAGTGGGGATGAAATGAGGATGAGTTTCAGACGGAGCTGCGGGGGATGGCAGATGCCGTTTGACGAGTGAAGCTTGCCCCGGGAGCCAATAGGATCCCGGGGGTAATTGTCCTTAGTGACGAACCTTCCAGGCATCCCCAGCAGGCGCCGTACCATGGTCATACGGCTTGGCAATCCACATGTAAACCAACCCCAACCCAATCACGATCGCCGTGCTTAGCACCATCGCATAGTTGATGTACCACGCCGCGTCCGGCGTGCGCGGCCAGGCCATGTTGATGATGGCGCCGACGCCGTAGACCAGCGCGCCGATGTTCACCGGCCAACCCCATGCACCGAGGGTGAATTTGCCGCTCGGTTTCCAGCCTTTCAGGCGGGCATACAGCGCCGCGAGCACGATCATCTGGAACGCCAGGTAGATACCGATGGCGGCGAAGCTGACGATGGTGGCCACCGCGTCTTGCAGGAAGAAGCCCAGAATGATGATCAACGCTGGCAGGACGCCGGAGACGAACAGTGCGGCAACCGGAACCTGGGTTGCAGGTGAAATCTTTTTCAGCAGTGAACTGCCGATGACCATTTCATCCCGGGCGTAGGAATACAGCAGACGACTCGCTGCCGCTTGCAGGCTGATGACGCAGGAGATGAAGGAAATCATCACCACGCCCATCACCACTTTCGAACCGACCGGGCCGAAGGCGTTGTTGAGGATGGTGGTGACCGGGTCTTTGTCGGTGCCGTTGATCACGGCTTGCATGTCGGGCACGGCGAGGATCAGCGCTAGGCAGGCGAACATCGCCGCGATGCCGCCGATGTAGATGGTCATGCGCATCGCCACCGGGATTTGCTTGCTCGGGTTCGGGGTTTCTTCCGCTACGTCGCCGCAGGCTTCGAAGCCGTAGTACAGGAACATCCCCGCCAGCGAGGCGGTGAGGAAGGCCGGCAGGTAGGAGCCATTGATGCTGATGTCGAAGGTGTTGAACAGCACGCTGATCGATTGATGACGTTCGAAAATCAACAGGTAAACGCCGACGATCACCGCACCGACCAGTTCGCAGAGGAAGCCGAACATGGCGATTCGCGCCAGCACTTTGGTGCCGCTGAGGTTGACCAGTGTGGCAAACAACGTCAGCACCAGAGCGATGACAATGTTGGTGTTGTTATTCGGTTCAAAGCCCATCATTGCCGCGAGGTACGGACCGGCGCCCACGGCAACGGCAGCGATGGTGACGCACAGGGCGATGGAGTAGATCCAGCCGACCATCCACGCCCAGCGCTTGCCCACCAAGCGGCGAGCCCACGGATAGACGCCACCGGAAATCGGGAACTGCGAGACCACTTCACCGAAGATCAGGCACACCAGCAACTGGCCGCAACCGACCAGCAAATACGCCCAGAACATCGGTGGCCCACCGGCGGCCAGGCACAGGCCGAAGAGGGTATAAACCCCTACAACCGGAGAGAGGTAAGTGAAGCCCAGGGCGAAGTTTTCCCACAGGCTCATGCTGCGGTTGAAGTTGGAGGTGTAACCCAGCTTGCGCAGTTGCTCGGCATCGCTGTCGATGGCGACTGCGGTGAGTTCGGGTAGTGCACTCATAGTGTGTTAACTCCGGAAAATCGGCAGATTTCGGATGTCCGAAACCGTGGCGGCGCCTTGGCGGCGCTGCCCGGATCGGTGGTTATTGTTTTGTTTGTCTGCGTTGAAGCCTGGAGGTGCGTGTTGCCGGTTTCTGCCTTGAAACCGCGGTGACGCCATCGCCAGCAAGCCGGCTCCTACGGTGGTTTGTGTCGTACACATTCATGGCGCACGACACAAACCACCGTAGGAGCCGGCTTGCTGGCGATGCTTTTAATGCTTGAACATCACATGCCGCACAACGGTGTAATCTTCCAGCCCATACATCGACATGTCCTTCCCATACCCGGACAATTTCTGACCGCCGTGAGGCATTTCGCTGACCAGCATGAAGTGCGTGTTCACCCAGGTGCAGCCGTACTGCAAGCGCGCCGACAGGCGATGCGCGCGGCCAACGTCGGCGGTCCACACCGACGACGCCAGGCCGTAGTCCGAATCGTTGGCCCAGCCGAGCACCTGCGCTTCATCGGTGAATTTGGTCACCGACACCACCGGGCCGAACACTTCGCGGCGGACGATTTCGTCGTCCTGCTGTGCATCGGCCAGCACCGTCGGTTCGAAGAAGAAGCCGTTGCCTTCAACTGCCTTGCCGCCAGTGATCAGGCGGATGTGCGGTTGCGCCACGGCGCGGTCGACGAACCCGGCTACCCGGTCGCGGTGCTGCGCGGTGATCAGCGGCCCGAGTTCGGTCGACGGGTCATCCTGCAGGCCATACTTGATGCTGCTGACCGCTGCGCCGAGCTTCTCGACGAATGTCTCGTAGATGCCTTCCTGCGCGTAGATGCGGCAGGCGGCGGTGCAGTCCTGGCCGGCGTTGTAGAAACCGAAGGTGCGAATGCCTTCGACAGCGGCGTCGATGTCGGCGTCGTCGAAGATGATCACCGGGGCTTTGCCGCCCAGTTCCATGTGCATGCGCTTGACGCTGCTGGCGGTGCTGGAAATGATGTTCGAACCGGTGGCGATCGATCCGGTCAGTGACACCATGCGCACTTTCGGGTGGGTGACCAGCGGGCTACCGACGGTAGGACCACGGCCGAACACCAGGTTGAGCACACCGGCCGGGAAGATTTCCGACGCCAGTTGTGCCAGGCGCAACGCGGTCAGCGGGGTCTGTTCCGACGGCTTGAGCACCACGGTGTTCCCGGCGGCGAGGGCTGGGGCGATTTTCCAGGCGACCATCATCAGCGGGTAGTTCCACGGCGCGATGGAGGCGATCACGCCCACCGGATCGCGGCGGATCATCGAGGTGTGGCCGGCCAGGTATTCACCGCCGGCCGAGCCGCTCATGCAACGACTGGCGCCGGCGAAGAAACGGAACACGTCGGCAATCGCCGGGATCTCGTCGTTCAGCGCGGCGCTGTAGGGTTTGCCGCAGTTATCGGATTCGAGTTTGGCCAGCTCTTCGCCGTGGGCTTCGATGGCGTCGGCGAGTTTGAGCAAGAGCAGCGAGCGCTCTTTTGGCGGGGTGTGCGACCAGCTGTCGAACGCGGCGTCGGCGGCCCGTACAGCGGAGTCGACCTGGGCTTCGCTGGCTTCGTTGATTTCCACCAGCACGCGACCGAGGGCCGGGTTGAACACCGGTTGGGCGGGGCCTTCGCCGTCGATGAGTTGGCCGTTGATCAAGAGTTTGGTTTGCATGGCGTTGTCCTCTTTGAATCTATTATTTTTCTCTGGAGAAACCGGATCCTGTAGGAGCTGGCTTGCTAGCGATCGCGGTGTGTCAGCCCACATCTATGTTGAACGTCGGTCAGTAATCGCTAGCAAGCCAGCTCCTACAGGATTGGGTTCGCACACTGGGATCGGTGTTCTTCGTTACTTCCCGCCACTCCCCGCCACGCTCTCACCGCCGCGGGTCAGGTAATAGGCGCCGAGAATCGGCAGCATGGTCACCATCATCACCAGCATCGCGACGACGTTGGTCACCGGCACGTCCCGTGGGCGGCTGAGCTGGTTGAGCAGCCACAGCGGCAGGGTGCGTTCATGGCCGGCGGTGAAGGTGGTGACGATGATTTCGTCGAACGACAGCGCAAACGCGAGCATGCCGCCGGCGAGCAATGCCGAGCCAAGGTTCGGCAGGACGATGTAGCGGAAGGTCTGCCAGCCATCGGCACCGAGGTCCATCGAGGCTTCGATCAAACTGTGCGATGTACGGCGCAAACGGGCGATGACGTTGTTGTAGACGATCACCACACAGAAGGTCGCGTGGCCGACGATGATGGTGAACATCCCCGGCTCGATCCCCAGCGTCTTGAACGTCGCCAGCAGCGCGATCCCGGTGATGATCCCCGGCAATGCGATGGGCAAAATCAGCATCAGCGAGATGCCTTGTTTGCCGAAAAAATCCCGACGGTACAACGCGGCCGATGCCAGCGTGCCAAGCACCAGTGCGATCAACGTGGCGACGGAGGCGATCTGCAGCGACAGCTTGATCGCTTCCAGCACGTCCGGTCGCGAGAACGCCACGCCGATCCACTTCAGGGTGAAACCCTTGGGCGGAAAACTGAACGCCGCGTCTTCGGTGTTGAAGGCGTACAGGAAGATGATCAGGATCGGGAAGTGCAGAAACACCAATCCGCCCCAGGCAGCAATGCGCAGACCCAATGAAGCTTTCTCAGAGTGCATCGAAGGCCCCCAGTCGTTTGACGATGGTCAGGTAAATGGCGATCAACACAATCGGCACCAGCGTGAAGGCCGCGGCCATCGGCATGTTGCCGATCGCGCCTTGCTGGGCGTACACCATGCTGCCGACGAAGTACCCCGGCGGGCCCACCAGTTGCGGCACGATGAAGTCGCCCAGGGTCAGCGAAAACGTGAAGATCGAACCGGCGGCGATGCCCGGAATCGACAGCGGCAGAATCACCTGCATGAAGGTCTGGCGTGGCTTGGCGCCGAGGTCGGCGGAGGCTTGCAGCAACGACGGCGGCAGGCGTTCCAGTGAGGCCTGAATCGGCAGAATCATGAATGGCAGCCAGATGTAGACGAACACCATGAAGCGCCCCAGGTGTGAGGTCGACAAGGTGCTGCCACCCACACCCGGAATGCCCAGCACGAACTGCAACACCGGCTCCAGTCCAAGGTGCTGAACGAACCATTGCGCCACGCCGCCCTTGGCCAGCAACAAGGTCCAGGCGTAGGCCTTCACGATGTAGCTGGCCCACATCGGCATCATCACAGCGATGTAGAAAAACGCCTTGGTTTTGCCCGTGGTGTAGCGCGCCATGTAGTAGGCAATCGGGAACGCGACGATGGCGCTGGCGATCGAGACCACGACCGCCATGCTCAGGGTGCGCAGGATGATGTCGAAGTTCGAGGGCTGGAACAGCGCGGCGAAGTTCGCCAGGGTCAGGTCGGGCGTGACCGCCATGGTGAAATCGTCGAAGGTATAGAAGCCTTGCCACAACAGCACCAACAGCGAACCAAGGTAGATCGCGCCGAACCACAACAACGGCGGCACCAGCAGCAGCGACAGGTAAAAGTTCGGCCGGCGATACAGCAGGTTGGAAAACCTGCGTAACGGCGAGCCGCCGGCCGGGGTTTGAGGAAGAGCCACGCTGGTCATCTCACACCCCGCCGGCAACGGTGTCGTGCAACGGGATCATCGCTTCCCGCGCCCAGCGTGCGCTGATGCGTTGCCCGGTCTGATGTTGCGCGCTGACGTCCAGCCATTGATTGTTGGCCTGGCTAATGTTCAGGGTCTGGCCGTTTTCCAGTTTCAGTTCATAGCGGGTGGCGCTGCCCTGGTACTGAACGTCGTGGAGCAAACCGCTGACTTCGATCTCGTGACTGGCCAGCGGGCCTTCGGCGAAACGCACGTGTTCCGGGCGGATCGAAAACGGCTGCGGATTGCCGCTGAGTTGCTGCGCCAGATCGCCGCGAATCACGTTGGAGGTGCCGACGAACTCCGCGACAAAGGTGGTCGCCGGTTTCATGTAGAGGTTGCGCGGTGTGTCGACCTGCTCGATGCGACCCTTGTTGAAAACAGCCACGCGGTCGGACATCGACAAGGCTTCGGTCTGATCGTGGGTGACGAAGATGAAGGTGATGCCGAGCTGGCGCTGCAGCTTTTTCAGCTCGCTCTGCATTTGCTCGCGCAGTTTCAAGTCGAGGGCGCCGAGGGGTTCGTCGAGCAGCAACACCCGAGGGCGATTGACCAAGGCGCGGGCCAGGGCCACGCGCTGGCGTTGACCACCGGAGAGTTGCACCGGCTTGCGCTCGCCGTAGCCGCCGAGGGCGACCATGTCGAGGGCTTCTTCGGCGCGCTTGCGGCGTTCTGTTTTGCCGACGCCTTTGACTTTCAAACCGTAGGCTACGTTGTCGAGCACGTTCATGTGCGGGAACAGCGCGTAGTCCTGAAACACCGTGTTGACGTCACGCTCATACGGCGGCAGCCCGGCGGCTTCGTGGCCATGAATCCGGATCGAGCCTGCGCTCGGTTGTTCAAAACCGGCGATCAGGCGCAAACACGTGGTTTTGCCCGAGCCGGAAGGGCCCAGCATGGAAAAGAACTCGCCGTCCTGGATGTCGATGGAAACCCGGTCTACGGCTTTCACTTCGCCGAATAGACGGGAAACGTTGGTGAACTGGACTGCAAGCGTCATGGTGCGGTGCTCCGGGAATCTGGAATCTTGAAAAGCATCGCCAGCAAGCCGGCTCCTGCACGGGGTACGCGTACTCTGTAGGAGCCGGCTTGCTGGCGATAAAGGTCCGAAGGACCTTCAGCTGTCAGCGACCGCCCATGATCGCGATGTAGTCCTGGGTCCAGCGGCTGTACGGCACGAACTTGCCACCTTCAGCCTGCGGGGTTTTCCAGAAGGCGATCTTGTCGAACTGGTCGAAACCGTTGGTTTTGCAGCCTTCGGCGCCCAGCAATTCGCTCTCCTTGCATCCCGCCGGAACCGACGGCAACGAACCGAACCAGGCGGCCAGGTCACCCTGGACTTTCGGTTGCAGCGAATGGTCCATCCACTTGTAAGCACAGTTCGGGTGCTTGGCGTCGGCGTGCAGCATGGTGGTGTCGGCCCAACCCGTTGCACCTTCTTTCGGAATGACCGAAGCCACCGGCTGCTTGTCCGCCATCAGGCCGTTGACCATGTAGCCCCAGCTGCTGGACGCCACGACGCCTTCGTTTTTGACGTCACTCATCTGCACGGTCGCGTCATGCCAGTAGCGGTGGACCAACGGCTGCTGTTTACGCAGCAGGTCCAGCGCGGCTTTGTATTGTTCTTCGTTGAGCTGGTAGGGGTCCTTGATCCCCAGTTCCGGCCGCTTCGACTTGAGATACAGCGCCGCATCGGCGATGTAGATCGGACCGTCGTAGGCCTGAACCCGGCCCTTGTTGGACTTGCCGTCCGGCAGGTTCTGTTCCTCGAACACCACCCCCCAGCTGTCCGGCGCGGTCTTGAAGACGTTGGTGTTGTACATCAACACGTTCGGGCCCCACTGATACGGAGTGCCAAAGGTTTGTTTGTTGACGACGTACCACGGGCCATCCTTGAGACGCGGGTCAAGGTTCTTCCAGTTCGGAATCAACGCCGTGTTGATCGGCTGTACACGCTTGCCGACGATCAACCGCAGCGACGCATCGCCCGACGCGGTCACCAGGTCGTAACCGCCCTTGGACATCAGGCTGACCATCTCATCGGAAGTGGCCGCCGTTTTCACGTTCACCTTGCAGCCGGTTTCCTTCTCGAAATCGGTCACCCAGTCGTAGGCCTTGTCGCTTTCACCACGTTCGATGTAACCGGGCCAGGCGACGATATCCAGCTGACCTTCGCCGGCACCGACGGCTTTCAGCGGTTCGGCGGCCTGGATACTGGCGCTGGCCAGCAGCGCGGTAGTGATTGCACTGAGCAGTGCGGTCTTGTGCACGAACATGGGGATTCCCTCTTCTTTAATTATGGTCGGGGCAGTTGTGAACGTGGTTCAGCGTTGTAAACACGATCCTCGTAGGCGCCGGCTTGCTGGCGATAGCGGTGGGTCAGTCAACCTGGTTGTCAACTGGACCGACGCCTTCGCTGGCAAGCCAGCTCCTGCAAGGGATTCGCGTTGTTCCAACGTTTCAACATCAATGCCTTTACGGCTAATTGTTAGCGTAGTGCGCTTTTATAAATGCTGTCCGTGGCGCGCCATGATGTGCCGCACCACGCTGTAGTCCTGAAGCGAATCGCTGGACAAGTCTTTGCCGTAACCCGAACGTTTCAGGCCGCCATGGGGCATTTCGCTGACCAGCATGAAATGGCTGTTGATCCAGGTGCAGCCGTACTGCAAGCGCGCGGCCACTTGCATGGCTTTGTCGAGGTTCTGGGTCCAGACCGAAGACGCGAGGCCGTATTCCGAATCGTTGGCCCAGTCCACTGCTTGTTCGAGCCCGTCGAAGCGGGTCACGGTGACCACCGGCCCGAACACTTCGCGCTGGACGATTTCATCGCTCTGTTTGCAGCCGGCCAGCAGGGTCGGCTGGTAATAGAAGCCGGCGCCGGAATGCACGGCCGCACCGGTCACCCGCTCGATGTGCGGCTGGCCGAGGGCGCGTTCGACGAAACTGGCCACCCGGTCGCGCTGGCGGGTGCTGATAAGCGGGCCGATTTCATTGTCGGCATCGCGTTTGCCGGCGAAGCGCAGGCTGCTGACCGCTGCGCCGAGTTCGGCCACCAGTCGGTCATGAATGCCGGCCTGTGCATAAATCCGGCAGGCCGCGGTGCAGTCCTGGCCGGCGTTGTAGTAACCGTACGTGCGCACGCCTTCGACCACGGCCTGAATGTCGGCATCGTTGCAGACGATCACCGGCGCCTTGCCGCCGAGTTCGAGGTGCGTGCGCTTCAAGGTTTTTGCCGCGGCTTGCAGGATTTTTTGTCCGGTGACGATATCGCCGGTCAGCGACACCATGCGGATTTTCGGGTGGCTCACCAAGTGGCTGCCAACGCCTTCACCGCCGCCACAAATGATGTTGATCACGCCGCGCGGCAGGATGTCGGCCAGCGCGGGCGCCAGGGCCAGAATCGACAACGGCGTGTGCTCGGACGGTTTGAACACCAGCGTGTTGCCGGCGGCGAGGGCCGGGGCGATTTTCCACGCGGCCATCATGATCGGGTAGTTCCACGGCGCGATGGACGCTACAACCCCAATAGGATCGCGACGCACCATGCTGGTGTAACCCGGCAGGTATTCGCCACTGAGCTGGCCGGTCTGGCAGCGCACGGCGCCGGCGAAGAAGCGAAACACGTCGACCGTCGCGCTCAAGTCGTCCTGACGCGCCAGGTGCAAGGGTTTGCCGCAGTTCAGGGATTCGAGGCGGGCGAGCAGGTCGGCTTGTTTTTCGATGGCGTTGGCGATGTCCAGCAGCAGGTTCGAGCGCTGCTGTGGCGTGGTCCGCGACCAACTGGCGAACGCATGATGGGCCGCGAGGATCGCGGCTTCGACTTGCTCGGTGCTGGCTTCGGCGATGTGCGTCAGCACCTCACCGGTGGCGGGATTGAGGATCGGCTCGACAAAGCCCTGACCCGCGACCAGTTCGCCATCGATCAGCAACGCGGTGAACAGCGGGGTCTGCGCGCCAGTCATTTTTCGGGATCTCTTTTCTTGTGTGGCCATGCTGCTCCCAGTGACTGGGGCCCGGCCGTCTTATAGATGTACCAAGACTAGTGCCCGGACCCGAGGTCGACAAATACTAAATACTGAAGGTGGCATTCGATTAAATAGATGGCTTGCGCCCGCCGTGGGGTTGTTCGCGTGCCACGGTCAGGAACGGGTCCACCAGCGCCGGGCGCGCCGTGCCACGACGCCAGGCCAGGCCGACGTCGAGGGTCTGGCTCAGGTCGGCGATTGGCCGCGCTTCGATGATGTCGCCCTCCAATGACCATGGGCGGTACGTCATGTCGGGCTGGATCGATACGCCCAACCCTGCGGCCACCAGGCTTCGTACCGCTTCGGTCGAGGCGGTTTTCAGGGTGATGCGTGGTTGAAGCGACGCCGCCGACCACATGCGCTGGGCATTGCGGTCCATTTCATCGACGTTCAGTTGAATCAACGGCTCACGGGCGACGTCGGCGAGGTTGATGCTGTCGTGTTCCAGCAGCGGATGCTGGGCCGGCAGCCATAACCGATGAGGCGAATGGGTCAGCACTTCCGTTTGCAGGGCGTGGCGGTCCTCGAGGTTGGAGAGGATCAACACGCCGACATCGATCTCGCCGCTGACCAGCAAATGCTCGATATACGGGCGCTCGTCCTCCATCACGCGGATCTCGACGTTGGGGTAGGCGCGCTGAAAGCGGGTGAGTAAATCCGCGAGGTAGTAACCGGCGACGAGGCTGGTCACACCGATGATCAATTGCCCGGCGACCTGGTCGGTGCTTTGTTGCAGGCTGCGCTTGGCGTTGTCCACGGTGGCCAGAATCAGGTGCGCCTGGCGCAGGAATTGATGGCCCTGGTGCGTCAGGCTCATGCCCTTGGCGTGTCGGTTGAACAGGCCGACGCCAATCTCTTCTTCGAGTTGCTGGATCGCCAGGGTCAATGTCGATTGGGAAATGAACGCGGCTTGCGCGGCGGCGGAGATCGATCCGGTCTCGGCCACGGCGATGAAATGGCGGATTTGACGCAAGGTCATCATGAAGAAGTACCCGGTGGGCGGTTTTTATAGATTCACTCGAGTGTATATCTTTTTAATCGATAGGCTTTTTTGCATTAAAGAAGTTGAGCAACATCTGGAAGCACTCTCGCCGGGAGGGGCTGGGCACTTTCGATCTAGGCTGGTGGCCTCAGTGTCTGGTTTACCCCATTTGTGGAGGCGGCAAGAATGAATACCCGTGGATTGCTCGATCAGTTGCTCAAATCTGGCCAGGACATGTTGCAGAACAAGGCCAGTGGCTCGCAGAACAAAGCGTCCAGCGGTGGATTGGGCAGCTTGCTCGGCGGCAGCGGTGGTTCGGGCGGGCTTGGCAGTTTGCTCTCGGGCGCGGGTGGCGGTGCGCTGGCGGCGGGTGCCATGGGCCTTTTGATCGGCAACAAGAAAGTTCGCAAGGTCGGCGGCAAAGTGGCCATCTACGGCGGCCTCGCGGCATTGGGCGTGATTGCCTACAAGGCTTACGGCAACTGGCAGGCCCAGCAGGGCACTGCACCGAAGCAAGAGCCGCAAACCGTGGACCGCGTGCCGACGGCGCAGGTCGAGCAACACAGCCAGGCGATTCTCAAGGCGCTGGTGGCCGCGGCCAAGGCTGACGGCCATGTCGATGAGCGCGAGCGGGCGTTGATCGAAGGCGAGTTCACCAAACTCGACAATGATCAGGAGCTGCAACACTGGCTGCACGCCGAACTCAACAAACCGCTCGATCCAACCGATGTGGCGCGCGCCGCCAGCACCCCGGAAATGGCCGCCGAGATGTACATCGCCAGCGTAATGCTGGTGGACGAAGAGAACTTCATGGAGAAGTCCTACCTGGATGAACTGGCGCGCCAGCTGAAGCTGGAACCGGGCCTCAAGGCCGAGCTGGAAAAACAGGTGCGCCAGGCTTCTTTGTAACCCTCAAGATCGCCTTCGCGGGCAAGCCATGCTCCTGCAGGATTTGAGTCGGCCACATGATATGGGGGCGACACCAGGCCCTGTAGGCGCATGGCTTGCCCGCGAAGACGTCATCCGCTACGCCACTCATTCATAGCGCTCCCGACGTTTTTCCTCTGGATGAGAACTGCCGCGCATCCGTCTTATAAATGAAACACCGCCCTCGGCTATACTCCGCAACATTTGAAACGGCCCCCGAGGACTGACTGTGAAGAACTGGACGTTGCGCCAACGCATTTTGGCGAGCTTTGCGGTAATTATCGCCATCATGCTGCTGATGGTCGTCGTCTCGTATTCGCGGCTGTTGAAGATCGAGGCCAGCGAAGCCAGCGTTCGTGATGACGCGCTTCCAGGGGTGTATTACAGCTCGACGATTCGTGGCGCCTGGGTCGACAGTTTTCTCCAGATCCAGGAAATGCTGGGCTTGAAGGAAGGGCAGGGCATCAGCGCCGAGGACGCCGCAGACTTCAAGAATTTTGAAGCGCGCGTGCTGGACGCGATGAATAGCTATCGCGCCACCGTCACCACGGACGAAGACAAGCTCGAATTCGCAGCCTTCGAAAAACTCCATGAGAATTACGGCAAGATCCTGGCCGCAGTGCTCGACTTGCATAAGCGCAATCAGGAAGCCGAGGCCATCAAGTTGTTCAATGAACAACTGATCCCGGCGTGGACAGCAGGGCGCATGAAGCTCAATGACATCCTGCGCGAAAACAAGGCGGTGGCGGATCAGGACATCGTGAACATCGATGACGCGGTGGGCACTGCGAAAACCATCATGGGCATCTCCCTGCTGGTGGCGGTTTTGGCCGCCGGTCTGTGCGGCCTGTTGCTGATGCGCGCGATCATGGCACCGATGAACCGCATCGTGCAGATCCTCGAAATCATGCGCACCGGTGATTTGAGTGGGCGCTTGAACCTGGAGCGCAAGGACGAATTCGGCGCCGTGGAAACCGGCTTCAACGACATGATGGCCGAGCTTACGTCGCTGGTGTCCCAGGCTCAGCGCTCGTCGGTGCAGGTCACCACGTCGGTCACCGAGATCGCCGCCACCTCCAAGCAACAACAAGCCACCGCCACGGAAACCGCCGCCACCACCACGGAAATCGGCGCGACATCCCGTGAAATCGCCGCGACCTCGCGTGATCTGGTACGCACCATGACCGAAGTCTCCACCGCTGCCGATCAGGCCTCGGTGGCGGCCGGTTCCGGGCAGCAGGGCTTGGCGCGTATGGAAGAGACCATGCACTCGGTGATGGGCGCCGCGGATCTGGTCAACGCCAAACTGGCGATCCTCAACGAGAAGGCCGGCAACATCAATCAAGTGGTCGTGACCATCGTCAAGGTCGCCGACCAGACCAACCTTCTTTCCTTGAACGCCGCTATTGAAGCCGAGAAGGCCGGTGAATACGGCCGCGGGTTTGCCGTGGTCGCCACCGAGGTGCGGCGTCTGGCGGACCAGACCGCCGTGGCCACTTACGACATCGAGCAGATGGTGCGCGAGATCCAGTCGGCGGTGTCGGCCGGGGTCATGGGCATGGACAAGTTCTCCGAAGAAGTGCGCCGCGGCATGTCTGAGGTGCAGCAGGTCGGTGAGCAGCTGTCGCAGATCATCCATCAGGTTCAGGCGCTGGCGCCGCGCGTGTTGATGGTCAACGAAGGCATGCAGGCCCAGGCCACCGGTGCCGAGCAGATCAACCACGCGCTGGTGCAGTTGGGCGATGCCAGCAGCCAGACCGTCGAGTCCCTGCGCCAGGCCAGTTTTGCCATCGACGAACTGAGCCAGGTGGCCGTCGGGCTGCGTAGCGGCGTTTCGCGATTCAAAGTCTGATGAGCGAACTCACGGCCAAACGCACCGCCGTGAAGCCGGCGATGCAGGCGTTGTTTCTGGTGTTTCGCATCGCCAGCGAGCGTTATGCCCTGCAAGCGATCGAGGTGGCGGAAGTGCTGCCGCGTCTGCCGTTGAAGCCGATTCCCCGCGCACCGGA
The DNA here is from genome assembly GCF_007828295.1 of Pseudomonas sp. SJZ080. Lineage (NCBI taxonomy): Bacteria > Pseudomonadati > Pseudomonadota > Gammaproteobacteria > Pseudomonadales > Pseudomonadaceae > Pseudomonas > Pseudomonas sp. SJZ080. Next base: position 45,841 of record NZ_VIUK01000003.1, on the reverse strand, counting down.
CTGGGTCGCCGGGGTGTTCGCCTATCGCGGCGCGGTGGTGCCGGTCATCGACCTCAGTGCGCTGACGTTCGGTTTACCGGCTCAGGCCCGCACCAGCACGCGTTTAGTGCTGGTCAATTATCGTCCGGATGAATCCGTTGAGGCGCAGTTGCTCGGGCTGATCCTGGAACAGGCGACCGACACGCTGCGCTGCAACCCGGCGGATTTTCAGCCTTATGGTCTCGACAATCGCCAGGCACCTTACCTCGGACCTGTTCGCGAAGATGCGCAAGGTTTGCTGCAATGGGTGCGTGTCGCCGACCTGCTGGATGAACAGGTTCGCGCACTGCTGTTTCCGTCACCGCCACTGGATCCGGCGTTGCTTGAGGAGCGGCCATGAGCAGCGATCAGCGGTTTTTCGATTTTCTCAAGGAGCGCATCGGCCTCGACGTGACCTCGGTGGGCCCGGCGATCATCGAGCGGGCCGTGCGCCAGCGCAGCACCGCATCACGGTCGCAGACGGCCGATGAGTATTGGCACACCTTGCAAGGCTCGCGGGATGAGCAACAAGCGCTGATCGAAGCGGTGATCGTTCCCGAAACCTGGTTTTTCCGTTACCCGGAATCCTTTGCCACCCTGGCGAAACTGGCGACAAAACGCCTGGCCGACATCAACAACATGCGCGCGCTGCGAATCCTCAGCCTGCCGTGTTCCACCGGCGAAGAGCCCTATTCCATCGCCATGGCGTTACTGGATGCCGGACTCAAACCGCATCAGTTCAAAGTCGAAGGCATGGACGTCAGCCCGCTGTCGGTGGAAAAAGCCAAGCACGCGCTGTACGGCAAAAACTCGTTTCGTGGCCAGGACGTCGCATTCCGCGACCGGCATTTCATCGTTGAAGACGATGGCTATCGCCTTGGCGAACGAGTACTGGAACAAGTGCGCTTGCAGGTCGGCAATCTGCTGGATCCGGCGTTGCTGGCCAACGAACCACCGTATGACTTCGTGTTCTGCCGCAACCTGCTGATCTATTTCGATCAGACCACCCAGCAGCAAGTGTTCGAAGTGCTCAAGCGCCTGACCCATGTCGAGGGTGTGCTGTTTATCGGCCCGGCCGAGGGCAGTTTGCTGGGGCGCTTCGGCATGCGCTCGATTGGAATTCCTCAGTCTTTCGCGTTCAGCCGGCAGAGCGTCCTTGCGCCTGAAGCTGTTCCAGCCTTTGTGCCGACTCAGTTACCGGCGCGCCAGCCGGTGCGCAGCGTGACACCGCCGCCCGTGCGCAGCCGGCCTTTCGCAACCGTGACGCCGTTGCCGGTGGTGACGAAAGCCGCCAACCCGGACGCCGCCACATTGCTGGCTAACATCGCCGCACTGGCCAACGAAGGCAAAAGCGCCGAAGCCCGCGCCGCGTGCGAAAGCTATTTGCGCAGTCATGAACCGGTGGCCCAAGTGTTTTACTGGCTCGGACTGCTCAGCGATGTCGCCGGCAGTGCCCTCGAAGCCCAGGGGTTCTATCGCAAGGCGTTGTACCTCGAACCGCAACATCCCGACGCGTTGATGCACCTGGCGGCCTTGCTGCAATCCCAGGGCGACACGACGGGCGCCCGACGATTGCAGGACCGCGCCGCCCGAAGCGAGCGCGCAGACAGTGAGCGCAAACGATGAACGCCGCCGACACCTTTAGCCTCACCCATGAAGATGCCCAGGCCATCGATGATTGCTGGAATCGCATCGGTATCCACGGCGACAAATCCTGCCCGCTGTTGATCGACCACATTCACTGCCGCAATTGCGCGGTGTATTCGGCCGCCGCCACGCGTTTGCTTGACCGCTATGCGTTGCAGCAGGACGACCGCGGGCAAGTCTCGGTCGCGGTCCAAAGCGATGTGAAAACCCGCTCGCTGTTGATGTTTCGCCTCGGTGAAGAATGGCTGGGCCTGGCCACCCGCAGCCTGGTGGAAGTGGCGCCGCTGCAAGCCATCCACTCCCTGCCGCACCAGCGCTCCCGGGCCTTGCTCGGCGTGGCGAACGTACGCGGCGCACTGGTAGCGTGCCTCTCGCTGGTGGAACTGCTGGGGCTGGACGCCACCAGCAGCGTGGCTTCAGGCGCACGCGTGATGCCGCGGATGTTGATCATTGCCGCCCACGGTGGGCCAGTGGTGGTGCCGGTGGACGAAGTCGACGGCATCCATGCCATCGAGGAGCACACCCTCGACGCGGCGTCCCGCTCTGGCAACCAGGCCAGTGCCAAATACACCCGTGGCGTGTTGCAATTCAAAGGTCGCAGCCTGCGTTGGCTGGATGAAGAACAGCTGCTGTCTGCCGTGACCCGGAGCCTCACATGACCCCTGAGCAAATGCGCGACGCCTCTTTGCTGGAGCTGTTCAGCCTGGAAGCCGAGGCCCAGACCCTGGTGTTGAGCACGGGGCTGCTGGCGCTTGAACGCGATCCGACCCAGGCCGATTACCTTGAATCGTGCATGCGCGCGGCTCACTCGCTCAAAGGCGCGGCGCGAATTGTCGGCGTCGATGCCGGCGTCAGCGTTGCCCATGTGATGGAAGATTACCTGGTCAGCGCCCAGGAAGGCCGGTTGTATCTGCGGCCCGAGCACATTGATGCCTTGCTGCAGGGCACCGATCTGCTGATGCGCATCGCGACGCCGAACAACGCACCGGCGCCTGCGGATATCGAAGCTTATGTCGTCTTGATGGGACGGCTGCTTGTTCACATGGCGACGGTTGCCCCCATCGCGCCGCCGATGGCAGAACTTCAGCTGGAGCCGCCGACGGCCACGGTTGAGTCGCCCATGCCGGCCGCCACGCAAGCCCCTTCGGTAGGTGCCGCCGAGCCCTCGCCCAAGACCAAACGCACCACCGAAAGTGGCGAGCGCGTATTGCGCGTTACGGCCGAGCGCTTGAACAGTTTGCTCGACCTGTCGAGTAAATCTCTGGTGGAAACCCAGCGCCTCAAACCGCACCTGGCCACCATGCAGCGCCTGAAGCGCATGCAGAACAACGGCCTGCGGGCACTGGAAAACCTCAACGTCCATCTCAAGGAACAGACCTTGAGCCTGGAGGCCCGGGAAGCCCTCGACGATGCTCGCCGGCTGCTGGCGGAATCCCAGCAATTGCTGGTGGAAAAAAACGCCGAACTGGATGAGTTCGCCTGGCAGGCCAGTCAGCGCGCGCAAGTTCTGTACGACACGGCGCTGGCCTGTCGGATGCGGCCGTTTGCCGATGTACTGACCGGGCAAGTGCGCATGGTCCGCGACCTGGGTCGCAGCCTCGGCAAACAGGTACGGCTGGAGATCGAAGGCGAGAAAACCCAGGTCGACCGCGACGTCCTGGAGAAACTCGAAGCGCCACTGACGCACCTGCTGCGCAACGCCGTCGATCACGGCATCGAATCCCCGGAGCAGCGGTTGCTGGCCGGTAAACCGGAAGAAGGTTTGATCCGCTTGCGCGCGTCCAATCAGGCCGGTCTGCTGGTGCTGGAACTGAGCGATGACGGCAACGGCGTTGATCTGGAAAAGGTCCGCCGCAGCATCATCGAACGGCAGTTGTCGCCTCCGGACACCGCCGCGCAATTGAGCGAAGAGGAACTGTTGACGTTTCTGTTCCTGCCGGGCTTCAGCCTGCGGGGCGAGGTCACTGAAGTGTCCGGACGCGGCGTCGGCCTGGACGCGGTTCAACACATGGTTCGTCAGTTGCGCGGCGCAGTGGTGCTGGAGCAGACGGCGGGCGAGGGCAGCCGTTTCCACCTCGAAGTGCCGCTGACACTGTCGGTGGTGCGCAGCCTGGTGGTCGAAGTCGGCGACGAGGCGTATGCGTTTCCGCTGGCTCACATCGAGCGCATGTGCGACCTGGAGCCGGCGGACATCGTGCAGGTCGAAGGCCGTCAGCACTTCTGGTACGAAGGCCGGCACGTCGGATTGGTTGCCGCCAGCCAATTGCTCCAGCGCCCAGCGAGTCAGAACAGTCAGCAAACCCTCAAGGTCGTGGTGATCCGCGAGCGCGATGCGATCTACGGCGTCGCGGTCGAACGGTTTATTGGCGAGCGCACGCTGGTGGTTTTGCCACTGGACGAGCGTCTGGGCAAGGTGCAGGACATTTCTGCCGGCGCCTTGCTCGACGACGGTTCGGTGGTGCTGATTGTCGACGTCGAGGACATGCTGCGGTCCGTGGATAAACTGCTCAATACCGGGCGCCTGGAACGTATTGCCCGCCACGGTAATCAGGCGGTCGAAGCAGCGCGCAAAAGGGTCCTGGTGGTCGACGACTCGCTGACCGTTCGCGAGTTGCAGCGCAAATTGCTGGTCAATCGCGGCTACGACGTGGCCGTGGCGGTGGATGGCATGGATGGCTGGAACGCCCTGCGTTCGGAGGATTTCGATCTGCTGATTACCGACATCGATATGCCACGCATGGATGGCATCGAACTGGTGTCTTTATTGCGTCGGGACAATCGATTGCAATCGCTGCCGGTTATGGTGGTGTCCTATAAAGACCGTGAAGAAGACCGTCGTCGTGGACTGGACGCCGGGGCCGACTATTATCTAGCCAAAGCCAGTTTTCATGACGACGCCCTGCTTGATGCAGTGGTTGAGCTCATCGGAGGAGCGCGGGCATGAAAATCGCAATCGTGAACGACATGCCCATGGCGGTTGAGGCTTTGCGCCGCGCCTTGGCATTTGAGCCAGCGCACGAGGTGATCTGGGTCGCCAGCAATGGGGCCGAGGCGGTGCAACGTTGCGTGGAAAACACCCCGGACCTGATCCTGATGGACCTGATCATGCCGGTGATGGATGGCGTCGAGGCGACCCGGCGGATCATGGCCGAGACGCCATGCGCCATTGTGATTGTCACGGTCGACCGTCAGCAGAACGTGCATCGGGTGTTCGAGGCCATGGGGCATGGGGCGCTGGATGTGGTCGATACGCCGGCGATCGGTGCCGGCAATGCCCAGGAAGCGGCGGCGCCGCTACTGCGCAAGATCCTGAACATCAGCTGGCTGATCGGCGACAAGGGCAATCGGGCGCGACCCGCGCCGAGTCCGTCGCGTCATTCGGGCTCTCGGCAAAAATTGATCGCCATCGGTTCGTCCGCGGGCGGGCCGGCAGCGCTGGAAGTACTGCTCAAGGGGCTGCCGCGAGATTTTTCGGCCGCTATCGTGCTGGTGCAGCACGTCGACCAGGTGTTCGCCGCCGGCATGGCCGAGTGGCTCAGCAGCGCCAGCGGCCTGAACGTGCGCCTGGCCCAGGAAGGCGAACAGCCACAGGCCGGCACCGTGCTGCTGGCCGGCACCAACCACCATATCCGCTTGTTGAAAAACGGCACGCTGGCGTACACCGCCGAGCCGGTCAACGAGATCTATCGGCCCTCGATCGATGTGTTTTTCGAGAGCGTGGCCAGTTACTGGAACGGCGATGCCGTGGGTGTTTTATTGACCGGCATGGGGCGCGATGGCGCGCAGGGGCTTAAACTCATGCGCCAACAGGGCTACCTGACCATCGCTCAGGACCAACAAAGCAGCGCGGTGTATGGCATGCCGAAAGCGGCAGCGGCCATCGACGCCGCTGTAGAAATTCGCCCGCTGGACAAGATAGCGCCACGATTGCTGGAGATTTTCGCTAAATGACTACGCTTAGCAGCAATCCTGGCCCAGGCAGTACTCAGGTGACCGAACATGAATGAATTACAGCTCGACGGCTTTAAAACCGACGAAAACGCCGCCATGGTGTTGTTGGTGGACGATCAGGCGATGATCGGCGAGGCGGTGCGCCGCGGGTTGTCGAATGAAGAGAACATCGACTTCCATTTCTGCGCAGACCCGCATCAGGCCATTGCGCAGGCCATCCGGATCAAACCGACCGTGATCCTCCAGGATCTGGTCATGCCCGGTCTTGACGGCCTGAGCCTGGTGCGTGAATACCGCAATCATCCGGCCACCAAGGATATTCCGATCATTGTGCTGTCGACCAAGGAAGACCCGTTGATCAAAAGCGCGGCTTTCGCGGCCGGGGCCAATGATTATCTGGTGAAACTGCCGGACAACATCGAACTGGTGGCGCGCATTCGCTATCACTCGCGCTCCTACATGACCCTGCTGCAGCGTGATGCGGCCTACCGCGCGCTGCGGGTCAGCCAGCAGCAATTGCTCGACACCAACCTGGTGCTGCAGCGCTTGATGAACTCGGACGGCCTGACCGGGCTGTCGAACCGTCGTCACTTCGACGAATACCTGGAGCTGGAGTGGCGCCGTTCGTTGCGTGACCAGAGCCAACTGTCGTTGCTGATGATCGATGTGGACTACTTCAAGTCCTACAACGACAGCTTTGGCCACCTCGAAGGCGACGAAGCGTTGCGCAAGGTCGCCACAGCCATCCGTGACGCCAGCGCCCGGCCTTCGGACCTGCCGGCCCGTTATGGCGGTGAAGAGTTTGCGCTGGTGCTGCCCAACACCACGCCGGGCGGTGCGCGACTGGTGGCGGAGAAACTGCGCCAGACCGTGGCCGCGCTGAAGATCCCGCACATTTTCCCGACCGAAGGCTCGAGCCTGACCATCAGCATCGGTCTGTCGACCATGACCCCGCAACCGGGCGCCGATTGCCGACAACTGATCTCGGCGGCGGACAAGGGGCTGTACCTGGCGAAGAACAATGGGCGTAATCAGGTCGGCATCGAGTAGGAGCGAGCGGACAGGCCTTTTCAGCCAGGCGGGCTGCCGTTTTGGACCGTTTGCCGTTATACTCGCCGGCTTTCAAAAGTTCGCCAACGAGTGCTGCCCGCCATGGAAATCAACCCGATCCTTAACAGTATCAAGGACCTGTCCGAGCGCTCCGAAACTATTCGGGGGTATCTTTGACTACGATCAAAAGCATGAGCGTCTGACTGAAGTCAATCGCGAGCTTGAAGATCCGTCTGTCTGGAACAACCCGTCGTACGCTCAGGAACTGGGCCGCGAGCGGTCCCTGCTGGCGCAGATCGTCGAAACCCTCGACGAAATGCACACCGGCCTGGCCGACGCCAAAGACCTGCTGCTGATGTCCGCAGAGGAAGAAGACCAGGCCGCCGTCGATGACGTCGCCGCCGAAGTCGAGCGTCTGCGCGAGTCCTTGGAAAAACTCGAATTCCGTCGTATGTTCAGCGGTGAAATGGACGCCAACAACGCCTACCTGGACATCCAGGCTGGCTCCGGCGGCACCGAGGCCCAGGACTGGGCCAACATCCTGCTGCGCATGTACCTGCGCTGGGCTGACAAACGCGGTTTCGACGCGACCATCATGGAGTTGTCTGCCGGTGAAGTCGCCGGGATCAAGGGCGCTACCGTGCACATCAAGGGCGAATACGCCTTTGGCTGGCTGCGTACCGAAATCGGCGTGCACCGGCTGGTGCGCAAGAGCCCGTATGACTCCGGCAACCGCCGTCATACCTCGTTCTCGGCCGTGTTCGTGTCGCCGGAAATCGATGACAACATCGAAATCGACATCAACCCATCGGACCTGCGCATCGACACCTACCGCTCCTCCGGTGCCGGTGGTCAGCACGTAAACACCACCGACTCGGCCGTACGGATTACCCACGTACCGACCAACACCGTGGTCAGTTGCCAGAACGAACGCTCCCAGCACGCCAACAAAGACACCGCGATGAAAATGTTGCGGGCGCGCTTGTACGAACAGGAAGTGCAGAAACGCAACGCCGCCTCGCAAGCCCTGGAAGAGACCAAGTCGGACATCGGCTGGGGTCACCAGATCCGCTCCTACGTACTCGATGCGTCGCGAATCAAGGATTTGCGCACTAACATCGAACGCAGCGACTGCGACAAGGTGCTCGACGGCGACATCGACGAATACCTGGTGGCCAGCCTGAAACAAGGCCTGTAACACGATCCCCCTGTAGGAGCCGGCTTGCTGGCGATCCCCGGCCAACGGCCGGGGACAATGAACCTGATGGAATACTTAAAGACATGAGCGACCTAGAACTCGACCCGCAAGCCCTGCAACAGGAAGAAAACTCCCTGATCGCCCTGCGCAAGGAAAAGCTGGCTGCCGAGCGCGCCAAGGGCAATGCCTTCCCGAACGACTTCCGCCGTGACAACTACTGCGAAGACTTGCAGAAACAGTACGCGGACAAGACCAAGGAAGAGCTCGCAGAGGCTGCAATCCCGGTCAAGGTTGCCGGTCGCATCATGCTCAACCGTGGCTCGTTCATGGTGATCCAGGACATGACCGGGCGCATTCAGGTCTACGTCAACCGTAAGACCCTGTCCGAAGAAACCCTGGCCGCGGTGAAAACCTGGGACATGGGCGACATCATTGCAGCCGTTGGCACCCTGGCCCGTTCCGGCAAGGGCGACCTGTACGTTGAAATGACCGAAGTGCGCCTGCTGACCAAGTCGCTGCGCCCGCTGCCGGACAAGCACCACGGTCTGACCGACACCGAACAGCGCTATCGCCAGCGCTACGTTGACCTGATCGTCAACGAAGACGTGCGCCAGACCTTCCGCGTGCGTTCGCAAGTGATTGCGCACATCCGCAGCTTCCTGATGAAGCGCGACTTCCTCGAAGTCGAAACGCCGATGCTGCAAACCATCCCGGGCGGCGCGGCAGCCAAGCCGTTCGAAACGCATCACAACGCGCTGGACATGGAAATGTTCCTGCGTATCGCGCCTGAGCTGTACCTCAAGCGTCTGGTGGTTGGCGGTTTCGAGAAGGTGTTCGAGATCAACCGCAACTTCCGCAACGAAGGCGTTTCGACCCGTCACAACCCTGAATTCACCATGTTGGAGTTCTACCAGGCGTACGCCGACTACGAAGACAACATGGACCTGACCGAAGAACTGTTCCGCGAGCTGGCGCAGCTGGTTCTGGGCAGCACCGACGTGCCGTACGGCGACAAGGTGTTCCACTTCGGCGAACCGTTCGTGCGTCTGTCGGTGTTCGACTCGATCCTCAAGTACAACCCCGAGTTGACCGCTGACGACCTGAACGACATCGAGAAGGCTCGTGCCATCGCCAAGAAGGCTGGCGCGAAAGTGCTGGGCTTTGAAGGCCTGGGCAAGCTGCAGGTGATGATTTTCGAAGAGCTGGTCGAGCACAAGCTGGAGCAGCCGCACTTCATTACCCAGTACCCGTTCGAAGTGTCGCCGCTGGCCCGTCGTAACGACGACAACCCGAACGTCACCGATCGTTTCGAGCTGTTCATCGGTGGTCGTGAAATCGCCAACGCCTACTCCGAGTTGAACGACGCGGAAGACCAGGCCGAGCGCTTCATGGCGCAGGTGGCCGACAAGGACGCCGGCGACGACGAAGCCATGCATTACGACGCCGACTTCGTTCGCGCGCTGGAGTACGGCATGCCGCCAACGGCGGGTGAAGGGATCGGCATCGACCGCCTGGTGATGTTGCTGACCAACTCCCCGTCGATTCGCGACGTGATCCTGTTCCCGCACATGCGGCCGCAAGCGTAAGTGTTTCAACTAAAAAAGCCGCCTGAAATGGGCGGCTTTTTATTGCCTGTCTGGTACAAACGTATCAATTGGTTACTTTTGAAGTAAGAGAGGAATACCTGCCGTGAATCGCGCAATGGCTCTAGAAGGTGCAGCGGGTGTCGCCACTGCGGTCGCTGAAAGTGTTCAGTACCAGGGCCGCAAGGCCAGCCGCCAGGGCAGTGAGCAACGTCGACAGGACATTCTCGATGCCGCCATGCGCATTGTCGTGCGCGATGGCGTGCGGGCGGTGCGTCACCGTGCGGTCGCCGCCGAGGCCGGTGTGCCGCTGTCGGCCACCACCTACTATTTCAAGGACATCGATGACCTGCTCACCGACACCTTCGCCCAATACGTGGAGCGCAGCGCGGCGTTCATGGCCAAGTTGTGGGTGAACAATGAAGGCCTGCTGCGCGAGATGGTCGTCAGCGGCGACGGCAGCCCCGAGTCGCGCTCGCAGCTGGCGGACGATATTGCGCGGTTGATGGCGGACTATGTTCATCGGCAACTGATCAACCGCCGCGAACATTTGATGGCCGAGCAAGCGTTCCGTCAGGAAGCGTTGCTCAACCCCCGCCTGGCGGAGCTGGTGCGCTCGCACCAGCAAATTCTCCTGCAGGGCACGTGTCAGCTTTTCCAGGTTTTGGGTTCCCGTGAACCCCATCAAGATGCCAAAGTGTTGACGGCGATTATCGGACGGATGGAATATCAGGGCCTGCTCAACGACGCCGAGCCTGCCGCCGAAGCCGAAATGCTCGGTATCCTGACGCGGTATATGCACTTGGTCCTGGCGTCGGTGTGATCCATTGTGGTGCCCGATCCCCTGTGGGAGCGGGCTTGCTCGCGAAGGCGGTTTAACATTCAACATTTCCGTCTTCTGATACACCGCTTTCGCGAGCAAGCCCGCTCCCATGGGTTCGGTGGCCACATCAAGCCGGCGTATGCTTCAAAGGGAGTGTTGAATGAAAGCCTGGCGCGTCGTTGTGATCGCCTTGTCGTTCCTGCTGCTCAGTGGCTGCCTGGTGACTTTCAAGGAACCGCTGCCCACGAGCGACCCCGCGCCCAAGGGATTACTCGGCAAGTGGACCAGCACCAACGCCTGGGGCGAACCCATGAACCTGGAGCTGACGCGCATTGGCGACAATCGCTATCAGGCGGTCAGCTATTTCAAGGCCAAACCCAAGGAGCGCGAAGCTTATCCCTTCACCGTCTCGCGCCATGGCAGTCGCTGGTACCTGTCGGCGAAAGTGCCCGCGCAGTTCGGCGGGCATTTCACCATTGCCGGTTTCGAACTCACCGACAAGCATGAACTGGTGGTCTATAACCTCGACGTCGAGCAGATCAACCAGGCGCTGGGGCAGAAAACCCTCAGCGGTGAAGGTTTCCAGACCGACGATGGCGACGGCGTGCTGATCAACACCAACATGGATCAGGTCTTCGCTTACCTCGATGATCCGGCCAATTCCGACGTATTCGTCGAGGCCGTGCGCTATCAGCGCTTGGCCAAAGCCAAGTAAACCAGCACATAACGGTTTTTCTACAGGAGTTTCGGGTGGACGATTACCAGCAGTCGATACGCATTTTGTCCGATCGCATCGTGCTGGCGCAGACGCCGATACGCGTCCTGGACGCGGTGAAGTGGGACGACAGCATCCGCAAGCGTTTCCTCAAGGCCAAGGGCAAGGAAATGCCGGAGGTGGACCGTGACTACTACCTGAACCGGCCACTGTCCTTCGACTCCAGCAGAGTGAAACTGGAGTTCCAGAACATCGAGCGTGACATCACCCGTCAGCTCGGCCAGTTCAACCCGGTTGGCCAGATCATGCGCCGCATGTGCAAGGAATACCGGATGGTGGTGCGTATGCTCGAAGCACGCGGCACCGAGGATTTCGGGCTGATTTCCCAGGAACTGTACGGCGCGGCGTCCGATGCGTTCCACGCGGGTGACCCGACCCTGTCCGACCTCGGCCTGATGCTCTCCGATTACCTGAACAACATCGATGGCCGTGGTGACCTCAAGGATGAGCCGAAGATCCTTACCGCCAAGGACGCCGTGCATTTATTGCAAACCCGGCTGAGCAAAGTATTTGGCGAGGCCGAGGAAACCATTCGGGTATTCGAGTCTGACGGGATCGTCGCCGATGCCGCCGCGGGCGCCGACTACATCAAGATCCGCACCGACGCGATGTTCAACGAGCGTGACGTGCGCGCCCTCGAAGTCCATGAAGGGCTGGTGCATGTCGGCACCACGCTCAACGGTCTGAACCAGCCGATCTGCACCTTCCTGTCCAAAGGCCCGCCCTCGTCGACGGTGACTCAGGAAGGCCTGGCGATCCTGATGGAAATCATTACATTCGCCTCTTACCCAAGCCGCCTGCGCAAACTGACCAACCGCACCCGCGCCATTCACATGGTGGAGGAGGGCGCGGACTTCCTGCAGATCTTCGAGTTCTTCCGCGAACAGGGCTTTGAGATGGCGGAAAGCTACGGCAATGCCAGTCGGGTTTTCCGCGGTTCGGTGCCGAATGGTCTGCCATTTACCAAAGACTTGTCCTACCTCAAGGGCTTCATCATGGTTTACAACTACATTCAGTTGGCCGTGCGAAAGGGCAAGCTTGAGCAGATACCGCTGCTGTTTTGCGGCAAGACCACGCTGGAGGACATGCGGACCTTGCGCCAATTGGTCGATGAGGGGTTGGTGGTGCCACCCAAATATCTGCCTGAACAGTTCCGCGACATGAACGCGCTGTCGGCGTGGATGTGCTTCTCCAACTTCCTGAATCACTTGAGCCTGGACCGGATCGAAGCGGATTATTCCAACATCCTGTAAGGACACGGACCCCCTGTGGGAGCGGGCTTGGTCCGCTCCCACATTTGACCTGTGTTCCAACCCTTTTTCGCGAGGTTTCAACGGATGAGAATCCTCGGCATCCTCTGCCTTCTCCTGACCCTCGGTGGTTGCAGCTCCTTGCTGTTCTACCCCGAGCCCGGCCAGTTGTTCACCCCGGAAAAAGCCAAACTCGAATACCGCGACGTTACCCTCACCACCGCCGACGGTCTCAAGCTGCACGGCTGGTGGCTGCCAGCGAAAAAAGGCGTCGAGGTCAAAGGCACGGTGTTGCACCTGCACGGTAACGGCGGCAATTTGCCCATGCATCTGGGCGGCAGCTGGTGGTTGCCGGAAGAGGGCTATCAGGTACTGCTGATCGATTATCGCGGCTACGGTTTGTCCGAAGGCGAACCGAGTTTGCCGGCGATCTATCAGGACATCGACGCCGCATTCAAGTGGCTCGACCAGGCACCGGAAGTCAAAGGCAAGCCGCTGATCCTGCTGGGCCAAAGCCTCGGTGGCTCAATGGCCGTGCATTACCTGGTTCAACACCCTGAACGCCAGAAGCAACTCAAGGCCTTTGTCCTTGACGGCGTGCCTGCCAGTTATCGCAGCATCGGCCAGTTCGCCCTGAGCAATTCCTGGCTGACCTGGGCGTTCCAGGTGCCGCTGTCCTGGCTGGTGCCGGACGGTGACAGCGCGATCCATTCCATGGAGCAGCTCAATGGCGTGCCGAAATTGATCTACCACAGCATCGACGATCCGATCGTGCCCCTTTCCAACGGCATCCGTCTGTATCAAGCTGCGCCGCCGCCGCGGGTGCTGCAACTGACCCGCGGCGGTCACGTGCAGACGTTCGCCGACCCGGTCTGGCGCAAAGTCATGCTGCGTTACCTCGAAGACCCGCAGCATTTCAACGGCCTGCGTCGACTGGGTGAAATCCCCAATTACCCGGCCCCCCCGAATTCAGAAGATGAACCATCAGAGAGCCCGCAATGAGTGAAGAACGTAACGCCATCCCGCTGATCATCACCGGTATCTGTAGCATCCTCGGCACAGTGGGTGCCCTGTGGTGGTACGGCTACCTGCACTTCGCCAAGCCTGAGGATGCGTTGCTGCTCAACCAATTCACCATGCTCAAGACCGTGCCGGGTGAGGACTACAAAGTCTCCCTGGAGCCGGCGGCGCAAGTGGCGCAGTGCATCGATGGCGTGCTGGTGCTGTTTGATACCGAACAGAAAGGCCTGAGCGGCGTGCTGATCAACGACCGGAAAAAAGCGGTGCGCTGCATGGGGCAGGAAACCCCGCAGAAGCTGGAGCAGTAACGGTAACGCGTTCAAATCAGACAAACCGCGGTTGCCTTCATCGCCAGCAAGCCGGCTCCTACAGGATTGCATTGAACCGGTAGGAGCCGGCTTGCTGGCGATGGGGGCCCACGCGGTGTTCCGCCAAACCGCGAAAACAAAAAGCCCCGCCTGATCGACTCAGGCGGGGCTTTTGCGTTACTGCGTGAAGCTTAGTTCGAGCTGACCGCCGAACGCGGAATCACTGGCTGGTTGTCGTTGGAAATGGTCACTTCCACCCGACGGTTCATTGCCCGGCCCGAGGCGTTGGAGTTCTCGGCCACCGGATACTCCTTGCCGTAACCCTGGGCAACGATGCGCGCCGGATCAACACCCATCTTCACCAGCGCCATGCGCACGGAACCGGCGCGACGCTCGGACAGCGACTGGTTGTGCGACGCTGTACCGGTGCTGTCGGTATAGCCTTCGACAATCGCCTTGCGGTCCGGGTTTTCCTGAAGGAACTGCGCCAGTTTGTTGATGTTCACCAGACCGCTGGATTTCAGGTCGGCACGGTCAGTGGCAAACAGCACATCCCCGAAAGTCACCAGCGTCCCGCGATCGGTCTGCTTGGCGTTCAGGCTGTCCTGCAACTGCTTGATCTGCTGATCGCGAGCGTCGAGACGAGCCTGGGCGCGCTGTGCGGCGGCGTTTTTCAGATTGGCTTCAGCGGTGCGCAGGGCGATGGTCTGCTTCGCCACTTCAACACGCTGATTGGTCAGGTAGGCCAATTGGTCGACCTCGTTCGAATCTCGCTTGTCCAGATAAGCCTTGTCGGCCTTGTCCAGGTAATCGCTGGCGTCCTTGGTTTCCAGTGCCGCGACTTTGCTCGCCTGCGGGTTGGCCTGCAGGCCGCTGTAGTTGGTGCGGGCCTGTTCCAGGTTGGCATTGGGCGGCGTCGAGCAGGCGGCCAGTGCAACGCTTGCGGCCAGCAGGGCAGGGATCATCAATTGTGTGCGCATTTTGGTTTCGTCCTTTTAAGTCGAGTAAGAAGTACGTCGAGGCGGCGCTTATTGCACGGTGCGCTGGCTTTCCTGACGCAGTTCCTGAACCCCTTTCTGAGAGTCCTTCACAGCTTGTTCGGCTTTGATCGCCTGAGCTTTGCGTTCGGCGACACGAGCGTCCCACTCGGCCTGTTCGGCGAGCATTTTGGCTTCGTCATACTTTTTGTCGTGCATGGCGATTTCGGCTTGTTTGAGCTTGTCCTGAGCGGACTTCATCTCAACCGCGGCGAACTCGGTGCCGCCCGCGCTGACGGCGCTGTTCACGGCGGATTGGGTTACGGCGTATTGCTCGGTCGGCGGGTTACCGGCACAACCGGCCAGAACGAAGCTGCTGCCGATCGCCAGAGCGGCCAGTTTCAGGCGACGCAAGTGGTTGGACGAGGACTTGGCAGTGCTGGTTTTCATGGTCATCAACTCCATTGGAAAAACTCCTGAAAAGCTAAAAATCCATCCTGGGCAAGGAGCCGCAACCATCAAATTTCGAAAGCGTTTTGAAACGGCCGTCCCAGGCGTGGTTACTGGTTACGACCCGAGGCATTTTTCAAAAGTTCAGAGAAGATGGCCTTTCGCCGGAAAAAACTTTGACCGAATGGACAAGGCTCTAAGTCGGGAACTTTAGCGATGTGCAGCGGTATTCCCGGGTTTTGTTGAAGGGGTTCTGCGACCTGATGTGGGAGCGGGCTTGCTCGCGAAGGCGGTGTGTCAGTCAACCTCTCTGCTGGCTGACACACCGTCTTCGCGAGCAAGCCCGCTCCCACAGGTTCCGAGGTGAATTCAGTGCTTCTGCTTGTCTTCGCTGGATGACAAATCATGCAAATGACGACGGGACAACGCGAGAAAACGCGGAGTCGGACCTATGTCTTCGTACAGTGGATCGCCTTCTTCATCGGTGGCTACGATGGTTGAGCCCTTCACGTACGGGAAGCTCTTTTCCAGCTCTTCCAGCGCAGCGCCGATCAGTTCGCCGAGCAGTTCTTCGGGATGCCGCTTGGGGTACATCTCGATAATCGCCGCCAGTCGTGCGGCGGCCTCCACATCCAGATGAATCGCGTAGCCGGTGTCGGTCAGGCGACCCTTGGCGTTTTCTTCCCAGTGATGGGCAAGCTCGCGGATTTTCATAAAAACCTCATTGCGCGCCTGCTCGTGGCAGGCAGGGTAAGTGTCCGGCATGGCCGGCGAAAGCCGTCGTACGGCTTACTCTTCAGACTAGCTCGCGGGCCCGAGGTTTAAAGTCCCTTCGTCGTTTGCTTGTAAGAAGCGCTTTACGGCGGCACTCTTTGTTTTCAAGGCATGTCATTCCAAGACACCGGATTTTTCGCTGGAGAACGGCTGATGACCGATATTGATGCACGCTTGCGCGAGGACGTTCACCTGTTGGGTGAGCTGTTGGGCAACACCATTCGTGAGCAGTACGGGGACGGTTTTCTCGACAAGATCGAGCAGATCCGCAAAGGCGCCAAGGCTGACCGTCGCGGTTCGATGGACGCCGAACTGAGCGCCAGCCTCAACCAGTTGAGCGAAGACGAGTTGCTGCCGGTGGCGCGGGCGTTCAACCAGTTTCTCAATCTCGCCAACATCGCCGAGCAATATCAGCTGATTCACCGCCGCGAAGAATCGCAGCCCGCGCCGTTCGAAGCGCGTGTGCTGCCCGAATTGCTCGCGCGCCTGCTTGCCGAAGGCCATGGTGCCGAGTCCCTGGCGCGGCAATTGGGACGACTGGAAATCGAGCTGGTGTTGACCGCACACCCGACCGAAGTCGCGCGCCGTACGCTGATCCAGAAATACGATGCCATCGCCGCGCAACTCGCCGCTCAGGACCATCGTGACCTGACCAGCGCCGAGCGCGAGCAGATCCACGCGAAGTTGCAGCGCCTGATCGCCGAGGCCTGGCACACCGAAGAAATCCGCCGCACCCGCCCGACGCCCGTGGACGAGGCCAAATGGGGTTTCGCGGTGATCGAGCATTCGCTGTGGCAAGCAATCCCGAACTATTTGCGCAAGGCCGATAAAGCCCTGCATGACGCCACTGGCCTGCATTTGCCGCTGGAGGCCGCACCGATTCGCTTTGCGTCATGGATGGGCGGCGACCGCGACGGCAACCCCAACGTGACGGCTGCCGTGACACGCGAAGTGTTGCTGCTGGCGCGCTGGATGGCTGCCGATTTGTACGTGCGCGATGTCGATCACCTGGCCGCCGAGCTGTCGATGCAACAGGCCAGCGACGCGCTGAAAGCCAAGGCCGGCGACAGCGCCGAACCGTATCGCGCCGTCCTTAAACAGTTGCGTGAACGCCTGCGCGCCACCCGTAACTGGGCGCATGCCGCCTTGACCACCGCGACGCCGGCAACCGCCGATGTGTTGCAAAACAATCGCGACCTGCTCGATCCCCTGGAGCTCTGCTACCAGTCGCTGCATGAGTGCGGCATGGGCGTGATCGCCGATGGGCCGTTGCTTGATTGTCTGCGTCGCGCGGTGACGTTCGGCTTGTTCCTGGTGCGTCTCGATGTGCGGCAGGACTCGTCGCGGCACTCGGCGGCGATGACGGAAATCACCGATTACCTTGGCCTCGGTCGCTATGAAGACTGGAGCGAAGAGGAGCGCATCGCTTTCCTGATGCGCGAGCTGAACAACCGTCGGCCGTTGCTGCCGGCGTACTTCAAACCTTCTGCCGACACCGCTGAAGTGCTGGCGACGTGCCGGGAAATCGCCGCTGCACCGGGCGCTTCGCTCGGTTCGTACGTCATTTCCATGGCCGGCGCGGCGTCCGATGTGCTCGCTGTACAACTGCTGCTCAAAGAGTCTGGCGTGTTGCGGCCGATGCGCGTGGTGCCGCTGTTCGAAACCCTCGCCGACCTGGACAACGCCGGCCCGGTGATTGAAAAACTGTTGCTGCTGCCGGGGTATCGCGCGCGCCTGCAAGGGCCGCAGGAAGTGATGATCGGTTATTCCGACTCGGCCAAGGACGCCGGCACCACGGCGGCGGCCTGGGCACAGTATCGGGCGCAGGAACGTCTGGTGGATATTTGCCGCGAGCAGCAAGTCGAGCTGCTGCTGTTCCACGGTCGCGGTGGCACCGTGGGCCGTGGCGGCGGCCCGGCACACGCGGCGATCCTGTCGCAGCCGCCGGGGTCGGTGGCGGGACGTTTCCGCACCACCGAGCAGGGCGAAATGATTCGTTTCAAATTCGGCCTGCCGGACATCGCCGAGCAAAACCTCAATCTCTACCTTGCGGCCGTACTGGAGGCGACTTTGCTGCCACCGCCGCCGCCGGAACCGGCCTGGCGTCATTTGATGGACGAATTGGCAGCAGACGGTGTCAGCGCTTACCGCGCCGTGGTGCGGGAAAATCCGCAATTCGTCGAGTATTTCCGCCAGTCCACCCCAGAGCAGGAGTTGGGACGCCTGCCACTGGGCAGCCGCCCGGCCAAACGTCGCGCCGGCGGGATCGAAAGCCTGCGGGCGATTCCATGGATCTTCGGTTGGACCCAGACACGTCTGATGTTGCCGGCCTGGCTCGGCTGGGAAGCGGCGCTGAGCAAGGCACTGGAGCGTGGCGAAGGGGAGTTGCTGGGGCAAATGCGCGAGCAGTGGCCGTTCTTCCGCACGCGCATCGACATGCTGGAAATGGTCCTGGCCAAGGCCGATGCCGACATCGCCCGCTCCTACGATGAGCGGTTGGTCGAGCCGGATCTGCTGCCTTTGGGCGCGCATTTACGCGACCTATTGTCGCAGGCCTGTTCGGTTGTCCTGGGATTGACCGGCCAGTCGCAGCTACTGGCACATAGCCCAGACACCCTCGAATTCATCCGTCTGCGCAACACTTACCTCGACCCGCTTCATCTATTGCAGGCTGAGTTGCTGGCACGTTCGCGACAGCAGGAAGTGGCACAGGGCAGCCCGGTAGAACAGGCGTTGCTGGTGTCTGTGGCGGGGATTGCCGCCGGTTTGCGAAATACCGGCTAAGGTTTTTGTCGTGGATTCGGGCACTCGGCGCGGGCGTTGAGTGCCGGTTTGCGCAGGGCGGGAAAGTGCTGCCAGGCGACAGTTAATGATGGGGTTGCGACTTGGGGTACCCCGTCGCAGAGTCACACAAGGCGCGGGTTTCTCCGACTTTCGGCGGCTTGTGTGGTCCGGGCCTGCTGTGTATCTTGATCAGCCTTTGGCCGTTTGGGCGGTCACGACCCTGTTTTTGAGATTGGCCCCACGAGGCGAATCCGTTGTTATCTATATAAAAAATTGAGGAGCACATCGATGCGCGTCATTCTGCTGGGAGCTCCCGGGGCCGGTAAAGGTACTCAGGCTAAGTTCATCACCGAAAAGTTCGGCATCCCGCAAATCTCCACCGGCGACATGCTGCGTGCCGCGGTCAAGGCCGGCACCGAGCTGGGCCTGATCGCCAAGAGCGTGATGGACAGCGGTGGTCTGGTATCCGATGACCTGATCATCAATCTGGTCAAGGAACGCATCAGCCAGGCGGATTGCGCCAACGGTTTCCTGTTCGACGGTTTCCCGCGCACCATTCCTCAGGCTGAAGCCCTGGTGAAGGCCGGCGTCGAGCTGGACCACGTGGTCGAAATCGCCGTTGATGATGAAGAAATCGTTCAGCGTATCGCCGGTCGTCGCGTTCACGAGGCCAGCGGCCGCGTGTACCACACCGTCTACAACCCGCCGAAAATTGCTGGTAAAGACGACATCACCGGTGAAGACCTGGTGCAACGCAAGGACGACACAGAAGAAACCGTGCGCCATCGCCTGTCGGTCTACCACTCGCAGACCAAGCCACTGGTAGATTTCTACCAGAAGCTGTCGGCGGCTCAAGGCAAACCGAAGTACAGCCACATCGCTGGCGTCGGCTCGGTTGAAGCGATCACCGGCAAGGTGCTTGAAGCGCTGAGCTGAAAAGTCTGAACCGCTTCATCTTCTACGGCCCGCTTGCGGGCCGTAGTTGTTTATACTGGCGCACTTTTTTCTGACCTCTCTTACGGAAACATCGATGAGCACCTTGCTGGCCCTGGACACCGCGACCGAAGCTTGCTCCGTTGCCTTGCTGCATGACGGCAAAGTCACGAGCCATTACGAGGTGATCCCGCGCCTGCATGCGCAGAAGCTGTTACCGATGATCCAGCAATTGCTCGCCGATGCCGGGACCACCCTGCAAGCGGTCGATGCGATTGCCTTTGGCCGTGGGCCGGGCGCGTTCACCGGCGTGCGGATTGCCATTGGCGTGGTGCAAGGCCTGGCGTTTGCGCTGGATCGCCCGGTGTTGCCGGTGTCGAACCTGGCAGTGCTGGCGCAGCGGGCTTATCGCGAACACGGCGTGAGTCAGGTCGCGGCGGCCATCGATGCGCGGATGGATGAAGTGTATTGGGGTTGCTACCGCGAAACGGCGGGGGAGATGCGTCTGGTCGGTAACGAAGCCGTATTGCCGCCGGAAATGGCGGCACTGCCGGCCGATGCCAGCGGCGAGTGGTTTGGCGCGGGCACCGGTTGGGGGTACGCCGAACGCATTGCCGTCAGCCTGACGGGGCAGGATGCGGGCATGTTGCCTCACGCCGAAGACCTGCTGAGCCTGGCGCGATTCGCCTGGGCACGCGGTGAAGCGATTGTGGCGGATGAGGCGCAGCCGGTTTACCTGCGCGACAAGGTTGCGACCCCCAAAGCCCGTTGATTCCCGCTGTTCCTGTGGCGAGGGGACAAGTCCCCTCGCCACAATGAATAGCCAACGCCTGCCAATCGTCGTTTTCTAATCCCGCTTTTAAACCTTTTCGTTTTTCTGTGTTCTAGTTATCACTCGGCGGTTTGCGAAGTGGGTTGTGTGCCACTAGACTGCCATCATCGATACCGAGCATGACTTTATGCGTATAGACGGCCTTTCCTCTCAGTCCTACCCCATCAAGCGCAAGCCTCGCAAAGGGCATGTGGTTGAGGACGAATCCGTCGATATCGAGGGTGAGCTGGAATTCCCTTCCGAAGAGCAACTGGCCGCCCGCGCCGCCAAAGCCTCCGCCCAGCGCCTGAGCAATCTTCCCGCGCGTCAACAAGACATGATTTACCACCGCGCCATGAGCAAAAGCGTAGCGATGGCCTTGGCCAGCTACCTCAGCACTGCCGGTTTTGTCGATTGGGATTCGGATGTGATGGGTCTCGACCTGTACATCTGATGCGACTGCCTTACTACCTTGGCTGCCCGTCCTGGAGTGAAAACGCCTGGCGTGATTACCTCTATCCGCAGGACGCAAAATCCTCCGATTTTCTAAATCTCTATTCTCAAGTATTCAACGCCGTGGAAGGCAATACGACCTTCTACGCGAGCCCGGCTGCCAGCACCGTGCAACGCTGGGCCGAGACCATGCCCGAACACTTCCGCTTCACCGCCAAATTCCCCGGCGACATCAGCCACGGCGGTGACCTGCGTGAACAACTGACCGCCACGGAAACGTTCCTGCAACTGCTCAGCCCGTTGGGCGAGCGAGTCTCGCCACTGTGGTTGCAGCTGTCGAAAAGCTTCACACCCCAACGATTGCACGAGCTGGCGGGTTTTATCGACGCTGTGGACCGGCCTCTGGCCATCGAAGTGCGACACGACGATTTCTTCGCCAAGGGTGATGCCGAGCGCGCGCTCAATCGTCTGCTGCTGGATCGCGGCGTTGAACGTATCTGCCTCGATCCGCGTGCGCTGTTCAGTTGCACCTCGACCGATCCATCCGTACTTCACGCCCAATCCAAGAAACCCAGGGTTCCGCCCCGTCCGGCGGCGTTCACTCAGTTCCCGCAAGTGCGCTTCATCGGCCATCCGCAACTGGAAGCCAACGATCCGTTCCTGGTGCCCTGGGTCGAGAAAATCGCCCTGTGGATCGAAGAGGGCCGCACGCCTTATATTTTCCTGCACACCGCCGACAACCTGCTGGCCGCGAAGCTTGCGCAACGTTTTCACGCACAACTGATGCTGCGTTTGCCTGGCCTGGCGCCGCTGCCTGAGCTATACAGAGAGCCCGCCGCCGAGCAACTTGGCCTGCTCTGAGGCGGATTCCCTGCCTTTTTCAGGAGCCTGCCAATGGATGCGCAAACCCTTCGAGCCCAGGCGTTCAAAGCACTGCATGAACGCGCTGGCGCTTTTGTCATTCCCAATCCGTGGGACGCCGGCTCGGCGAAAATGCTCGCCAGCCTGGGCTTCGAGGCGCTGGCGACCACCAGTGCCGGTTATGCCTTTTCCCAGGGCCGTCCCGATGGAGGACTGACGCTGGACGATACCCTGGCGAACGTTCGGGCGATTGTCGCGGCTACCGATCTGCCCGTGGCGGTCGATCTGGAAAACGGTTTTGCCAACGATCCGGCCGAGTGTGCGCAAAGTATTTTGCGAGCCGCCGAAGCGGGCGCCGTGGGTGGTTCGATCGAAGATGCCACCGGCCGCGCAGAGGCCCCGATCTACTGTTTCGAGCATGCGGTGGCACGGATCGAAGCCGCTGTCGCCGCGGCTCGCAGTTTGCCGTTCCCCTTCACATTGACGGCCCGGGCCGAGAACTTCCTGCATGGCAATCCCGATCTGGACGACACCATTCGCCGCTTGCAGGCCTTCGCCGAAGCAGGCGCCGACGTGCTGTATGCGCCGGGACTGCGCAGCGCTGAAGACGTATTGGCGGTGGTTCGCGCCGTGGCGCCCAAACCGGTTAACGTGCTGATGTCCGGCGGGCTGAAATTGACGGTCGAGCAGTTGAGCGAAATGGGCGTCAAACGCATCAGCGTCGGCTCGGCACTGGCGTTGGCAGCGCTTGGCGAGTTCTACCGGGCGGCCGAAGAGGTCAAGACCTCCGGTACATTCACCTTCACGTCGCGGTCGATGCCGTACGCGCAGGCCAATCAGTTATTCAAAGGCTGACGATGCGGTTTGTGCGGGTGCTGCTCGTGTTGCTGCTGATGGTCGGTGTGGCTGGAGTGAGCGTCTGGCGCGGCTGGATCTCGCTGCCGCCGCAGTGGAACCCGTGGGCGCCGCTGGACGTGAAGGCCAAACCGAACCTGCTGACCCGCTACAAACTGATGCAACTGCGCGATGATCCGCAGTTGTGCGAGCAGGCCCTGAGCAGTTCCGGATTGCGCGTCGCCCCTCAAGCCGACAGCCCTGATGCAAAGTGTCCATTGAACGACGCCTTGCGCGTGCAGGGCGGCGACGTCGCATTGAGCAGCAGTTTCCTCGCCAGTTGCCGCCTGGCGGTGTCGTTTGCCCTGTTCGAACATCATGCGTTGCAACCAGCGGCCCAGACGGTCTACGGGCAAGCGGTCACCCGCGTCGACCATCTGGGAAGCTTTGCCTGTCGAAACGTCTACGGCCGTGAGAATGGCAGGCTCAGCCAGCACGCCACGGCGAACGCGCTGGATATCGCCGGTTTTCGCCTGGCCGACGGCCGATCGATCAGCGTGCTCAAGGATTGGCCGAAGGATAATCAGGACGCACGGTTTTTACGTCAGGTCCACGACGGCGCCTCCGACGTGTTCAGTGTGGTGTTGGGCCCGGACTACAACGCTGCCCATCGCAATCATTTTCACGTGGATGTCGGGCCGTGGTGGGTGTGTCGCTGAGGACCTGTTATTGAAGATCAGGCGGCGATGCGCAGGTTCTGCAGAACGATCGGGCGTGCCCAGCCGATGTCGAAATCGAAGTTTTTCTGTTGTTCCGCGAGCTCTTCGGGCGGGAACGGCGGGAATGGCTTGTCCAGCAGGTCCATTTCGAATTCGGCGATCGGCAAGTGCAGTGGACGCGGTTGCGGCGCCGGGCCGGCTTCTGGCACGGGTTGACCTGCGGTCAGCACGATCGGGCGAACCCAGCCGCTTTCGAAGTCCTGCTGTTTCTGCTGAGCGACGATTTCTTCTGCCGGGAACGGTGGGAACGGTTTGTCGGCCAGGTCCATGTCGAACTCGGCAATC
The DNA here is from genome assembly GCF_007828295.1 of Pseudomonas sp. SJZ080. Taxonomy (NCBI): domain Bacteria; kingdom Pseudomonadati; phylum Pseudomonadota; class Gammaproteobacteria; order Pseudomonadales; family Pseudomonadaceae; genus Pseudomonas; species Pseudomonas sp. SJZ080. Next base: position 22,277 of record NZ_VIUK01000003.1, on the reverse strand, counting down.
GGCAGGAACAATGGCTCGGGTGGCTTGACCTGGGTTTCTTTCACATCGCATTCACGCTGGGAAACGATGTGCGCCAGCAGCTCACTGCCAATCGTAGGTTCGACCGGGCTCTCGAGATCGACCGCCGGAAAATCGAGAGAAGCCGGCACGACATCGCCCGACTGATCGGCCAGAGCCTGGGCAAAAAAATCCTGCCACAGGTGACTGACGCCGCTCAGTGCCTGGGAATTTCGCAGGCCAAAATCGCCGTGGGGCGAGATGTAACCTATCGATGTGCGTTGAATGTCTGACATTTCTCTCGGTCGACGCTCAGCTCTGGCAAAATGCTCGTTAGTTTTGTTATCGGCCGTTTTTGCCGATCATTAATTTTTTGAGCGTGTTTTCCCATGATTGAGCAACCCGCGGCTTGCCGCATCCATGTCGAGGCCCTGGGCACGGCTTTTCAGCCACAGGCCGAGCAATGGGCCGAACGCCTGGGCCTGCCTTTGCAGGTCGATGATGGCGAGTTTGCCTTGCAGGTGGGGGAGCAGGGTTTGCAGTTGCAACAGCTGGGGCCCGACGCCCCGGGGCCGGTGCGGGTGGACTTTGTCGAGGGCGGCGCGGCTCATCGCCGTTTGTTCGGCGGTGGCACCGGTCAGATGATCGCCAAGGCTGTTGGCATCGCGCAGGGCGTGCGTCCGCGGGTGCTGGATGCCACAGCGGGGCTGGGCAAGGATGCGTTCGTGCTGGCGAGCCTGGGCTGCGAGATGAGCCTGATCGAACGCCAGCCGTTGATCGGTGCGTTGCTCGAGGATGGTTTGGCACGCGGCGCGGAAGATTTCGACGTGGCGTCGATTGTGGCGCGCATGCGTTTGCTCAAGGGTAACTCGATCGAGGTCATGCGCAACTGGGAGGGCGAGCCACCGCAGGTGATCTACCTCGATCCGATGTTTCCCCACCGTGAGAAAACCGCGCTGGTAAAGAAGGAAATGCGCCTGTTCCGGCCGTTGGTGGGGGATGACCCGGATGCACCCGCGTTGCTGGAGGCCGCGTTGGCATTGGCCAGCCATCGGGTGGTGGTGAAGCGTCCGCGCAAGGCGCCGTGCATTGCGGGGCCGAAGCCGAGTCATGCGCTGGACGGGAAATCCAGTCGGTATGACATTTATCCGAAGAAGGCGCTCAAGCCCTGAGACCGAGTCGCAGCCTTCGCGAGCAAGCCCGCTCCCACAGGGAAATGCATTCCCATGTGGGAGCGGGCTTGCTCGCGAAGGGGCCAGAACAGACAGTCGATACCTATCAGGCTGTCTCAGGCCGATACGCCCGCATAAACAACCCCACCACTTCCCGCACATGTTCCTCGGCCGCATCCCCGGTCAACGGCTCGCCACAGCCATACAACAACCGAAAATTCCCCGCGCCCTTGAGCAGGCAAAAGAAGTGCTCCGCCGCGTTACGGGGCTTGTCGATGCTCAACGCACCGCTCTGATCCACCTTGCTCAGCAACCGCTCCATGCCATGCAACATGCGCTCCGGCCCGGCCTCGAAGAAGATTTGCGAGAGCTTTGGGTCCTGGCTGCCCAGCGTCATCATCAACCGGTGCAGGTTCACCGATTCATCGCTGTTGATCAGGTGATGAAAGCCGCGCGCGATATTCAACAGCACTGCTTCCACTGAAATGCCGTCAGGCAATTCGAAAAACAGCGTAGGCAATTGTTCTTCGCACTTGGCGACCACGGCGGCGGAGAACAGCGTCTCCTTGTCGTTGAAATGGCTGTAGACGGTCAGCTTCGACACGCCAGCTTCAGCCGCGACGGCGTCCATGCTGGTGCTCGCATAACCATTGCTCAGAAACAGGATTTTCGCCGCATCGAGGATCGCCTGGCGTTTGGCCAGATCCTTGGGACGGCCCGGACCATTGGGGGCTGAAAGATTGTTCGGCATATTCGTTTTTAATACTGGACTGGTGAGTTTGCTATTAATAACATACTGCTCAGTATAATTATTCCAAGCACCATTAGCGAAAGGTCCTTCACCATGTTCCGCTATGCCTTGCCCCTCGCCTTGCCAGTCAGTCTGGCGTTTTTATTGTCTGCGTGTGGTCACGAAGAGGCGCCGCAGGTCACTGTCCGACCGGCCATGGTCGTGCAGCCAGAGCCTTCGGCCCAGGCGATGGAAAGCTATCCCGGTGAAGTCCGTGCCCGCTACGAGCCGGACCTGGCCTTTCGCATTGGCGGCAAAGTCAGCCGACGACTGGTCGAAGAAGGGCAGCGGGTCAAGGCTGACCAGCCTCTGGCGGAACTCGATCCCCAGGACGTGCGCCTGCAACTGGAAGCAACCCGCGCCCAGGTCGCGGCTGCCGAAGCCAATCTCAATCTCGTACGCGCCGAGCGTGATCGCTACAAGACCCTGATGGAACGTCAGATGGTCAGCCGTTCCCAGTACGACAATGCTGAAAACCTCTACAGATCCGGTGAAGCACGCCTGAAGCAGATCAAGGCCGAATTCAACGTCTCCACCAATCAGGCCAGCTACGCCGTATTACGCGCGCCTCAGGACGGCGTCGTGGCCAAGCGCGCGGTGGAAGTCGGGCAAGTCGTCGCCGCCGGTCAAACCGTGTTCACCCTCGCTACCGATGGCGAGCGCGAAGTGCTGATCAGCCTGCCGGAGCAGAGTTTCGGTCGTTTCAAGGTCGGTCAGCCGGTGTCGGTGGAACTCTGGACCCAACCCGATCAACGATTCGCCGGACGCATCCGCGAGCTGTCGCCCGCCGCCGATCCAAAGTCGCGCACCTTCGCGGCCCGGATCGCGTTCACTGCCGGTAAAGTCCCGGCCGAACTTGGCCAGAGCGCCCGGGTATTTATCCAGACTGCCGACGTCGTGGCACTGTCGGTACCGCTCTCGGCAGTGACCGCCGAAAACGGCGCCACCTACGTTTGGGTGCTCAGCGCCAACAACACCCTGAAAAAAGCCCCGGTCCGGGTCGGTGCATTCGGCGAGAAAACCGTGCCGGTGCTCGAAGGCCTGAACGCCAGCGACTGGGTGGTGGCCGCCGGCGTCCATGTGCTTCATGACGGGCAGCAAATACGCCCGGTGGATCGCTCCAACCGCGTGGTCAATCTGGCGGACAAGGAGTAATCCCCGATGGGTTTCAATCTTTCCGAATGGGCGCTGCGTAATCGCCAGATCGTACTGTTCCTGATGCTGTTGCTGGCGATTGTCGGCGCGCTTTCCTACACCAAACTCGGACAAAGCGAGGACCCGCCGTTCACTTTCAAGGCCATGGTGATCCGCACCAACTGGCCGGGGGCCACCGCCGAGGAAGTGTCGCGTCAGGTCAGCGAGCGCATTGAAAAGAAGCTGATGGAAACCGGTGAGTACGAGCGCATCGTCTCGTTTTCTCGACCGGGTGAATCCCAGGTGACGTTCGTTGCGCGTGACTCCATGCATTCAGTGGATATTCCGGATCTCTGGTATCAGGTCCGCAAGAAGATCAGCGACATTCGTCATACCTTGCCACCGGGCATTCAGGGGCCTTTTTTCAACGATGAATTCGGCACCACGTTCGGCAATATCTACGCGCTGACCGGCGATGGTTTTGATTACGCGGTGCTCAAGGACTACGCCGATCGCATCCAGATTCAGCTGCAACGGGTCAAGGACGTGGGCAAGGTCGACCTGCTCGGGTTGCAGGATGAGAAGATCTGGATCGAACTGTCCAACGTCAAACTCGCCACCCTCGGCTTGCCGTTGGCGGCGGTGCAGCAGGCGCTTGAAGAGCAGAACGCGATGTCCACGGCTGGCTTCTTTGAAACCACCAGTGAGCGGTTGCAGCTACGGGTTTCGGGGAATTTTCAGACGGTCGAAGAGATCAAGAACTTCCCGATCCGTGTCGGTGATCGTACGTTCCGTATCTCCGATGTCGCGAACGTTCGTCGCGGCTTCAACGATCCACCGGCACCGCGCATGCGCTTCATGGCGGAAGACGCCATCGGCCTGGCCGTGGCAATGAAGGACGGCGGGGACATTCTGGTGCTGGGCAAGGCACTGGAAATCGAGTTCGCCAGGATCCAGAAAAATCTCCCGGCCGGTATGCAGCTGCGCAAGGTCTCCGACCAGCCGGCTGCGGTGAAAACCGGTGTCGGTGAGTTCGTACAAGTGCTGGTGGAAGCCCTGGCCATCGTCCTGTTGGTGAGCTTCTTCTCCCTCGGCGTGCGCACCGGCATGGTGGTGGCGCTGGCGATTCCGCTGGTGTTGGCGATGACCTTCGCCTGCATGTATTACCTGGGCATCGGCCTGCACAAGATTTCCCTCGGTGCGCTGGTGCTGGCGTTGGGTTTGCTGGTCGACGACGCGATCATTGCCGTGGAAATGATGGCAATCAAAATGGAGCAGGGCTTCGACCGGATCAGGGCGGCCAGTTACGCCTGGACCAGCACCGCGTTTCCGATGCTCACCGGTACGCTGATCACCGCCGCCGGGTTCCTGCCGATTGCCACTGCGCAATCGGGGACGGGCGAATACACCCGTTCGATTTTTCAGGTGGTGACCATCGCGCTGCTGGCATCGTGGATTGCCGCCGTGGTTTTTGTGCCGTATCTGGGGGAAAAACTCCTGCCGGACCTGGCGAAGATTCATGCGGCGAAACACGGCACCGGCCAACCGGACCCTTACGCCACTCCGTTCTATCAGCGTGTCAGACGCCTGGTGGAGTGGTGCGTGCGGTGGCGCAAGACGGTGATCGCGCTGACGGTGGTGCTGTTCATTGCCTCCATCGTGTTGTTCCGTTTTGTGCCGCAACAATTCTTCCCGGCCTCGGGGCGACTGGAGTTGATGGTCGATCTGAAGCTCGCCGAAGGCGCTTCGTTGAGCAACACTGCCGACGAGGTTAAACGCCTCGAAGGTTTACTGAAGGATCACGCCGGTATCGACAATTACGTGGCCTACGTCGGCACCGGTTCGCCGCGTTTTTACCTGCCACTGGATCAGCAACTGCCGGCGGCGAGCTTCGCCCAGTTTGTCGTCCTGGCCAAGACCATCGAAGACCGCGAAACCCTGCGCACCTGGTTGATTGAAACCCTCAACGAACAGTTCCCGGCCCTGCGTTCGCGGGTGACGCGTCTGGAAAACGGCCCGCCGGTTGGTTATCCGGTGCAGTTCCGGGTCACCGGTGAACACATCGAGGAGGTTCGCGCCCTGGCCCGCAAAGTGGCGGCCAAGGTTCGCGAAAATCCCCACGTGGCCAACGTCCACCTGGACTGGGAAGAGCCGAGCAAAGTCGTGTATCTGAACGTCGATCAGGACCGCGCCCGCGCGCTGGGCGTAAGTACTGCAAACCTGTCGAAATTCCTGCAGAGCTCGCTGACCGGGTCCAGCGTCAGCCAGTACCGCGAAGACAACGAGTTGATCGAAATCCTCCTGCGCGGCACGTTGCATGAACGCACCGAATTGTCGTTGCTGCCGAGCCTGGCGGTGCCGACCGACAACGGTCGCAGCGTGGCGCTGTCACAAATCGCGACGCTGGAATACGGCTTTGAAGAAGGCATCATCTGGCACCGCAACCGCTTGCCGAACGTGACGATTCGCGCCGACATCTACGGCAAGGAACAACCGGCGACGCTGGTGCAGCAGATCATGCCGACGCTCGATCCGATCCGCGCGGAACTGCCTGATGGCTATTTGCTGGAAGTCGGCGGGACGGTGGAGGACTCGGCCCGTGGCCAGAACTCGGTGAAGGCTGGCGTGCCGCTGTTCATTGTGGTGGTGCTGACGTTGCTGATGCTGCAACTGCGCAGTTTCTCACGCACGGTGATGGTGTTTCTGACGGCGCCATTGGGATTGATCGGGGTGACTCTGTTCCTGATGGTGTTCCGCCAGCCGTTTGGTTTTGTGGCTATGCTCGGGACCATTGCGCTGTCCGGGATGATTATGCGGAACTCGGTGATTCTGGTGGACCAGATCGAGCAGGACATCGCTGCGGGGCTGAAACCCTGGCAGGCGATCATCGAGGCCACGGTGCGTCGTTTTCGGCCGATCGTGCTGACGGCGCTTGCCGCTGTGCTAGCGATGATTCCGCTGTCACGCAGTGTGTTCTTCGGGCCGATGGCGGTGGCGATCATGGGGGGGCTGATTGTGGCGACGGCGTTGACGCTGTTGTTTTTGCCGGCGCTGTATGCGGCTTGGTTCCGCATCAAGAAAGAACCGGCTTGAGGTCTTGGCGGCCTTTGGGCCGACCAGGCTTTTGTTGATTGGGTACATATCCTTTTTTGCGGTAATGGCTGCTGGCGGTTTCGCCCTTACGGCGAGTCCCTTTTGGCAAACGCCCCAAAAGGAACCAAAAGGTCTCGCCCCGAGCGTCCGGCCCCTCGCTAAGGCTCGGCGTTCCTTCGCTCCGGTATTCATCCGGGGGCATCGCCCTCCGGTTGGCTTCGCTGGCACCTACATGCGATGAGTTCGACTGCGTCGAACGGCGCTGCGCGCCACTCCCCGGATGAACACCTCCACTCAGCCTCCCGAAGGGGCGGGTGGAACAAGATCAAGAGCTGCAGGCGAGCTAACGCTCGGCCTGATGAGTGGTGAGAAGCGGGTGTACGCCGGTCAGCTTTTGTAGGCGCCGGCTTGCTGGCGATGGCGGCCTGCCAGCCAACCTATCCTCGCCAATATACGCTGCCCTCGTAGGAGCCGGCTTGCTGGCGAAGACGGCCTGCCAGCCACCTGTTCTCGCCGACATACGCTGCTTTTGTAGGAGCCGACTTGCTGACGATGGCGCCCTGCCAACCAACCTATTCTCGCGGATACACGCAGACCTCGTAGGAGCCGGCTTGCTGGCGATGGCGCCCTGCCAACCCACCTATCCTCGCCGACATACGCAGACCTCGTAGGAGCCGGCTTGCTGGCGATGGCGCCCTGCCAACCAACCTATCCTCGCCGACATACGCAGACCTCGCAGGCGCCGGCTTGCTGGCGATGGCGCCCTGCCAACCGACCTGTTCTCGCGGCTATACGCAGACCTTGTAGGAGCCGGCTTGCTGGGATGGCGCCCTGCCAACCAACCTATCCTCGCCGACATACGCTGACCTGGTAGGAGCCGGCTTGCTGGCGATGGCGCCCTGCCAACCGACCTGTTCTCGCGGCTATACGCAGACCTTGTAGGAGCCGGCTTGCTGGCGAAGACGGTCTGCCAACCAACCTATCCTCGCGGCTATACGCAGACCTCGTAGGAGCCGGCTTGCTGGCGATGGCGCCCTGCCAACCGACCTGTTCTCGCGGCTATACGCAGACCTGGTAGGAGCCGGCTTGCTGGCGATGGCGGCCTGCCAACCAACCTATCCTCGCCGACATACGCTGACCTGGTAGGAGCCGGCTTGCTGGCGATGGCGGCCTGCCAACCAACCTGTTCTCGCCGACATACGCAGACCTTGTAGGAGCCGGCTTGCTGGCGATGGCGCCCTGCCAACCAACCTATCCTCGCCGACATACGCAGACCTCGCAGGCGCCAGCTTGCTGGCGAAGACACCCTGCCAACCAATCTGTTCTCGCGGATATACGCTGATCTTGTGGGAGCAGGCTAGCCCCCACAGGATCGGCGTTGTGGCTTAGAGGGTGCCAAACACTTTCTTCGCCAGGCTGGTCGCTGCCGCAGCAGGGTTCTTGCGAATGGTTTCTTCCTGTTTGCCGATCATTTCGAACAAGCCGTTCAGTGCCTGTTCGGTGACGTAGCTTTCGATGTTGGCATTTTTTGTATCGATCACGCCCATGGTCGCGGCTTGGCCGGCGAACGAGTTGTACTGCTTGGCCAGGCCGACCTGGTCGGTGGCTTGCTTGACGATCGGCAGGAACTTGGCGCGGATTTGTTCGCGGCTGGTTTTGTTCAGGTATTGGGTGGCCGAATCGTTGCCGCCGCTGAGGATGCCCTTGGCGTCTTCAACGGACATTTTCTTCACGGCGTCCACGAGGATCGGCTGGGCCTGGGTCACGGCGGTTTCTGCCGCTTTGTTCATGCTGGTTTCCAGTTGATCGACCTGGTCGCCCATGCCGAACTGTTTCATCTTGCTGGCGACCTTGCCCAGCTTGCCTGGCAGTTCGATTTTCACGTCCGGGTTGTTGCTGAACCCGCCCGGTGTACCGAGTTGTTTCACGGCCAGTTGCGCGCCTTGGGTCAGGGCATCCTTGAGGCCGCCGGTGGCATCTTTTTGCGACAGGTCACTGAGCGAGAGCGCCATGGCGCTGGCGGAAATCATCAAGCCTGCACAGAGGCCGGCGAAGCGAAGGGTAGGGCGGAACATGGCGGCTTCCTTGTTCATGAAAAGTGTTTGAAAAATAAAATCAACGGGCTGCGTCGACGCGGATTTTCAGTGGCTGCGGATCGCTGCCATCCAGTTGCACGGCGTGGTGTTCGGTGGTGATGAACATCAACTCGCCATCCACTTCGATGCGCGCGCTGACGGAATATCTGTGGCCGGGTTTGACCTGAGCCGGATCGTAACTCAGATGGAATGGCAGCGGCACCTGACCTTTGACCGGGCCCTTCTGTTCGTCGAGGATCACGGCCGGGGCGTCGGCCAGAGACACGTCCTGCAAGCTGACGCTCAGGGTGGCGGTCGGGGGCAGGGCGATGCGTTGCAGGTAGAAGACTTCGCCATCCAGGCTGGTTTTGTCGGCGGGCTGCATCGACTGACAGGCTCCGAGCAAAGCGGTGATGGCCAATAGAGAGAGTTTTTTCATCTGATATCTCCAATCTAATGTGGGAGCGTTATTGCTCGGGCTGTGTGGTAGCCAGATCCGCCGCATCTTCACTGCGATGCAACGCCACCTGGCGAATCGACAAACGAATCTCTGCCGGCAACACCCGTTTGGCCGCGCCTTCGGCCAGATCGCCGAGCAGTTCGTGATAGCTCAATTTGCCGGCTTCGTCGCGCTTGAGCACGTCCAGGTCGAGCATCGTCTGGATGAAGTGGCGGAACAGGCTCTTGTCGAAGAACTCCGGGGCGTTCAGGCCATGCAGGATCGACAGGCGCTGGGCCATCACCGTGCACAGGTCCTCCAGCTCTTCGGCGCTGATGCTGTTCTGGCCGCTGTTGAGCAGCAGGGATACGGTCATGTAGAAGCGTTGCAGCGTCTGGGCGATGCTCTTCGACAGCAAGGTCAGCAACACGAAATGCCGCGAGCTCGGTGCCGGGCGCAGGTAAACGTCATTTTCAAAACGTAGCAGGCCCTGCTCGACGAACGCTTCGAGCCATTGATCGATCACTGCATCCAGTTCGTCCAGCGACCAGCGAATGAACAGCTCCGATTGCAGGTACGGATACAGCGCGCGGGTGTAGCGCAGGATCTGTTCGCGGCTCATGCGAGAGGCGCTCTGGAAGAAGCTCGCGAGCAGCGACGGCAACGCGAAGATGTGCAGGACGTTGTTGCGGTAGTAGGTCATCAGGACGGCATTTTGCTCGTCCAGGTACAGAATCTTGCCGAGCGCATCACTTTGTTCGGACAGCAGATCCATATCCTTCACATGCTCGATCAGCGCACGCCCGTCACCTTCCGGCAGCGTGGTGTGCGGCGAGTATGGCACCTTGCGCAACAGTGCCAGATACAGATCCAGCACTCGCGCCATGGCGTGATCATCCAGCGCCAGACGGCTGGTGGACAGCAATGCCAACGCCACGAGGTTGACCGGGTTGATCGCCGCTGCTTCGTTCAGGTGCTGCGCGACTTTTTCGCCGAGGCGGTTGGTGGTTTCGTTGAGCCACGCCGGTTTGAACTGCGGGCCGAGTTCCTGTTGACGCCAGTCTGGCTGTTCGCTGTCGAGGAATTCCGCGAGTTTGATCGGTTCGCCGAAGTTCACCGCCACTTGGCCGAAGCGCTGCTTCAGGGCGCCAATGACTTTGAAAATGTCGAAGATCGATTCTTTCTTCTTGCTCGCACCGCGCAATTCGCCGAGGTAGGTCCGGCCTTCCAGTACGCGCTCATAACCGATGTACACCGGGATGAAGACGATCGGCATACGCGATGAACGCAGGAAGCTGCGCAAGGTGATCGCCAGCATCCCGGTTTTCGGTTGCAGCATGCGCCCGGTGCGCGAACGGCCGCCCTCGACGAAGTACTCGACCGGGAAACCTTTGGTGAACAGGGTGTGCAGGTATTCGTTGAACACCGAGGTGTACAGCGGGTTGCCTTTGAAAGTACGACGCATGAAGAACGCACCGCCACGCCGCAGCAGGCTGCCGATCACCGGCATGTTGAGGTTGATCCCGGCGGCGATGTGTGGCGGGGTCAGGCCGTTGCGGAACAACAGATAGGACAGCAGCAAGTAGTCGATATGGCTGCGATGGCACGGCACATAGATCACTTCGTGACCCTGGGCGACCTTCTGCACGCCTTCGATGTGGTTGACCTTGATTCCGTCGTAGATCTTGTTCCAGAACCAGCTCAGCACCACTTCCAGAAAGCGAATCGCGGTGTAGGTGTAGTCCGAGGCGATCTCGTTGCCGTAGCGCAGGGCCTGGGCCTTGGCTTTTTCCGGGGAGATGTTCTCGCGCTCGGCTTCATCCAGGATCGCTTGCTTGACCAGCGGCTGATTGAGCAGGCCTTTGACCAGATTGCGCCGGTGGGAAATGTCCGGGCCGATCACCGCAGCTTTGAGGTTGCGGAAGTGCACCCGCAGAATCCGCTGGGCCATGCGCACGGTGCGCTCGTGACCCTTGTCGTGATCGATCAGTTCGCGCAGGTGAATCGGCGCGGAAAACTGCACGCGGGTCTTGCGCCCCAGCACGATGATGCTCAGCAAGCGGCGCAGACGCCCGGTAACCGCCCAGCTGTCGGCGAAGAGCAGTTTCCACGGGCTCGATTCGCTGTCCGGCGACTGGCCCCAGAACACGCTGACGGGAATGATCTGCGCGTCTTCGGCGGCATTCTGGCTCAGGGCGCTGACCAGGCGGGTCAAGGTCGGCGGGGCACCGCGCTTGTCCTGGCGACCGAGCCAGTCGGGGTCTGGTGTCAGGTAAAAGAACGCGGCGGGTTCCAGCAGGTTACCCACCGACACCGGCAGCACCGGGCGGGGCAGGCCGGCCTTGCTGCACTCGGTGTCGACCACGGCGAGGTCGGTCAGCGAAGGGTTTTGCAGGACGTAGAACACCGGACGACTGCGGTCGAGGTTGAGGGTGAACGACGACTGATTGATCGTCTCGGAGCGAACCCAGAGATAGAGCAGTCGGCGCAGGGTGCCAAACACAAGACGGCGGAACGGGGAACGGGTCATACGGCATCTGCATGAGTGAATAAAACCGAGCGTTTGCTCGGGCGGCCGATAGTGTGCCGGATTCACCGAAAATCGGCAAAAAAGCGCCTAAGTAAAGTTGAGTTGAGAGTTTTGGCAGCTGTCATATACTCGGCGAGCCCGCACTGGCCAGATAGTGGCACCTGGTCCGCGCAAGCAATGTTCCCGAGGCTTTCCTGCGAAAAGCCCGATCAATAATAAAAAAGGGGTATGAACAAATGGCAACACGTGAAACCGGCAACGTGAAGTGGTTCAACGACGCCAAGGGCTACGGTTTTATTCAGCGCGCGGACGGGGTGGATGTGTTCGTGCACTACCGCGCGATTCGCGGTGAAGGCCACCGCTCGCTGACTGAAGGTCAGCAGGTCGAGTACGCAGTGGTGGAAGGACAGAAGGGGTTGCAGGCTGAGGATGTGGTGGGGCTGTAAAACCACTCTCCAGATCACCCGAAAACCAATGTGGGAGCGGGCTTGCTCGCGAATGCGGTGGGTTAGTCGACATTAACTTTGACTGACACACCGCATTCGCGAGCAAGCCCGCTCCCACGTTTGATCAATGTTGCTGATGTTAAGCGGTTTTCCAGGTGATCTCTTCTTCGCCATCGGCGCTGATGCGCATCCAGCGATCCGCTGTTTCCTCACCTTCTTCCTCGACCCAGCTGCCCGGTGCGCAACGCACTTCGACGTTCAGCGCGGCAAACGCGGCGCGGGCACAGGCGATGTCGTCTTCCCACGGGGTCTGGTCGCTTTCCAGGTACAGGCTGTTCCATTTACCTACGGCTTTCGGCAACCAGGTCACCGGCACGTTGCCGGCCTTGCACTTGTAGGTCTGGCCTTTCTGAACCCAGTCGGTGCACGGGCCCAATGCGCTGCCGAGCCAGGCCGCGATGGCCTTGTAGTCGACGTCAGCGTCTTTCAGGTAAATCTCGATATCGGGTTGGCGCATGGATGTCCTCACTGCGGGTCTGAAAAATCCATTCGCGGATTTAGCCGGCCTCAAGCCGTTGCTCAAGACCAAAAAATTATTGAAGTACGAAGTAATCGTAACGCATCGACACGGTGACCTCGAACGGCTCGGCCTGTTCGATGACCGCCGCCCGGCGTTCGGCACTGGCGCGCCAGCCGTGAGGCGTCATGGCCAACAGGTTGGCGCGATCCTGACCCTTTGAAAGCGTCAGTTTGAACTCCAGGGTTTCACTGTGTTGCAGCGCCATGCCTTCCGGCACCAACGCCAGGTGCTTGTCGTCAGTGTATTCGCGTACTTCGTCGTACAGTCGCTCACGCAATTCCATCAGATGGCCGCTGGTCGGCCCGACTTTCATCAAGCCGCCGCCGGGGCTGAGCAAGCGCTTGGCTTCTTCCCAGTCCAACGGGCTGAAGACGCTGGCAAGAAACTGGCAACTGCCAGACGCCAACGGCACCCGCGCCATGCTGGCGATCAACCAGGTCAGCTGCGGGTTGCGCTTGCAGGCGCGTTTGACCGCTTCCCGGGAGATGTCCAGCGCGTAACCGTCAGCGTTGGGCAGGGCCTGGGCGATCTGCGCGGTGTAGTAACCCTCGCCACAACCGATGTCGAGCCAGCGCTGTGGTGCGTATTCGGCCGCCAGTTCCGCCAGGCGCTTGGCCACCGGCGCGTAATGGCCTGCGTTCAGGAAGTCGCGACGGGCTTCGACCATCGCCAGGTTATCCCCAGGGTCGCGGCTGTTCTTGTGCTGCACCGGCAACAGGTTCAAATAACCCTGGCGCGCACGGTCGAAGCGATGCCCGGCGGGGCAGGCCACGCCGTTGTCCACCGCGTTCAGCGGTTCGCTGCAGATCGGGCAGGCGAGCATCAGGCGAGCAACTTGATCAGGGTCTGGTAGTAGATTTCGGTCAGCACGTCGAGGTCGGCGGCCAGCACGCGCTCGTTGACCTGGTGGATCGTTGCGTTGACCGGGCCCAGTTCAACCACTTGCGTACCCATGGTCGCGATGAAGCGACCGTCGGAGGTGCCACCGCTGGTGGACGCCTTGGTTTCGCGACCGGTGACGTCCTTGATGCTCGATGCCACGGCATCCAGCAACGCGCCCGGTTCGGTGAGGAATGGCAGGCCGGACAGCGCCCAGTCGATGTGCCAGTCCAGGCCATGTTTGTCGAGGATGTCGGCGACGCGCTTTTGCAGGCCTTCGACGGTGGATTCGGTGGAGAAACGGAAGTTGAACACCGCCACCAGATCACCCGGGATCACGTTGGTCGCGCCGGTGCCGGAATTCACGTTGGAGATCTGGAAACTGGTCGGCGGGAAGAAATCGTTGCCATGATCCCAATGCTCGGCTGCCAGTTCGGCCAGGGCCGGGGCGGCAAGGTGGATCGGGTTCTTGGCCAGGTGCGGATAGGCCACATGACCTTGCACGCCGTGCACGGTCAGTTTGGCGCCGAGGGAACCGCGACGGCCGTTCTTGACCACATCACCCACCAGCGTGGTGCTCGACGGTTCGCCGACGATGCACCAGTCCAGGCGTTCCTTGCGAGCGGCGAGGCGCTCGACGACTGCCTTGGTGCCGTGATGCGCCGGACCTTCTTCGTCGCTGGTGATCAGGAACGCGACCTTGCCCTTGTGATCCGGATAGTCGGCGACGAAGCGCTCGGCGGCCACGGTCATGGAGGCGAGACTGCCTTTCATGTCTGCCGCGCCACGGCCGCAGAGCATGCCGTGTTCGTCGATCAGCGCATTGAACGGGTCGATCTGCCAGGCAGTCACCGGGCCGGTCGGGACCACATCGGTGTGGCCGGCGAAACACAGCACCGGGCCGTCATGTTTGCCGTGGGTCGCCCAGAAGTTATCCACATCTTCGATGCGCATCGGTTCCAGGTTGAAACCGGCATCGCCCAGGCGCTGCATCATCTGCTTCTGGCAATCGGCGTCGAGCGGCGTCACGGACGGACGGCGGATCAGGTCGATGGCGAGTTGAAGGGTCGGCGAAAGGTCGGCGTGGGCCGTCATGGAAAACTCCGGAAAACTTGAATATGGGCACGGACTAATGTGGGAGCGGCGGTGCGACGATTCGACTTGCTCACGACGGTGGTGTGTCAGACAACGGAAATGTTGAATGTTAAACCGTCTTCGCGAGCAAGCCCGCTCCCACAGGTTTTGAGTGCGGTCAGTAAGACCGTATATCACGCCAAGCCCTGCAAAATGGCGGTTATCTTAAAGCAAAACGGCGGCCATTGGCCGCCGTTTAGTGCATCTGTAAAGATTTAGACTGCCGGTGCCGTTTCGCCCTCGACGGCCGGTTTCGGCAGCGAAGACAGGAACGCCATGATCAGCGCCGCCAGGTACGGCAGCGATTGCACCAACAGCATGATCACCCAGAAGCGCATGTCGTTGCTCGGCAGCCCGTTCACCAGGAAGATCCCCAGCGCCGCGCCCCACAACAGCAGCATGATGAACATCTCTTCACGCGCCTCCGAAATCGCCACCCAGAAGCCGTGGTTATCGGCGTTTTTCGGCGTACGGAAGAACGGAATGCTGCTGGTGAAGAAACCGTACAGCACCGCTTTGGCGATGGTGTGCGACAACGCCAGACCGGCCAGCGCCGCGCAGAACGCGTCCTTGAGGTTCACGCCAACCGCGCGACGGTAAAGGAAGATGATCTTGCCGACCTTGAACACGAACAACGCCAATGGCGGGATCGCGAAAATCAGCAACGGCGGATCGACCCGCTGCGGAACGATGATCATCGCCGCCGACCACAACAGTGCGCCGACAGTGAAGAAGATGTTCATGCCGTCCGCGACCCACGGCAACCAGCCCGCGAGGAAGTGGTAACGCTGGCCACGGGTCAGTTCGGTGTCCTTGCCGCGCAGCAAACTCGCGGTGTGACGCTTGATGATCTGAATCGCACCGTAAGCCCAGCGGAAACGCTGTTTCTTGAAGTCGATAAAGGTATCGGGCATCAGGCCTTTGCCGTAGCTGGTGTGGTAATACGCCGCCGACAAACCTTTCTCGAACACGCGCAGACCCAACTCGGCGTCTTCACAGATGCACCAGTCGGCCCAGCCCAGTTCCTCGAGCACCGAGCGACGGGTCATGGTCATGGTGCCGTGCTGAATGATCGCGTCGCGGTCGTTACGGGTGACCATGCCGATGTGGAAGAAGCCCTTGTATTCCGCGTAGCAAAGCTTCTTGAAGGTGCTTTCGTTCTGGTCGCGGTAATCCTGCGGCGACTGCACCACAGCGATTTTCGGATCGGCGAAGTGCGGCACCATGTGCTTGAGCCAGTTCGGGTCGACGCAGTAATCGGAGTCGATCACGGCAATCACTTCGGCATCCTTGGCGGTGTGCGGAATCAGATAGTTCAGCGCGCCACCCTTGAAACCGGCCAGCGGTGCGACGTGGAAGAACTTGAAGCGCGGGCCGAGGGTTGCGCAGTAATCGCGCACCGGTTCCCAAACCGCCGGGTCCTTGGTGTTGTTGTCGATGATCAGGACTTCGAAATCCGGATAGTCGAGGTTGGCCAAGGCGTTGAGGGTCTGTTTGACCATCTCCGGCGGCTCGTTGTAGCAAGGGACGTGAATCGAGACTTTCGGTCTGTAGTCCGAATCGCCTACAACGGGCAGGAATTCGCGCCGGCGCTTGTGGGTCCAGACCGCTTCGGCCAGTTCATGCGCCTCGGTCAGCAGAACGATAAACACCCCGAGCGCGCCGAGTGCGAGGAGGAATCCGACCGTCAGGCTGAACCAGGTGCTGTATTGCTGGCTGTAGTCGTAGCCGATCCATACCAAAACCGAACCGCAGAGGAACGCGATAAAGGTCAGGAAGGTGCGGCCACGCTGACGCAAGGCCGAACCGTCGATCATCAGCAAGGTCAGGGACAGCAAGGCCAGCACTGCCGAGCCGATGGCCAGCACACGCCATTGCGGAATCGCGACGACCGGGCCTTCGAAGTTGAATTTCTGCTGACGCGCGGCGTTGAACACGCCCCAGTACGCGCCCACCGAACCTTCGTCACTGGCCTTCCACGGCTGGTCAAACGCTTCGATCACGAAGTAGTTGAAGCCCTGGCGGTTGAGCTTGTTCACCAGCGTGCGCAAGTAGATCGCCTGATCCGCCGGGCTCGCATCGGTGCCGCCGCGCATGCGACCGTTGCTCGGCCAGCCAACCTCCGAGAGCAGCAGCGGTTTTTTCGGGAACATCTTTTTCAGGTCGCGGGCGCGGTCGAGGACGAATTGACCGGCCTTGTCCACCGGGACGTATTCCCAGTAAGGCAGGACGTGCGCGGCAATCAGATCGACGTGCTTGGCCAGTTCCGGGTGCTCTTCCCAGACGTGCCATTGCTCGGACGTGGTGACCGGCACCTTAACGGCGGCACGGACGCGATCAAGAATCACGCTCAGTTCCGCAGCGGTAATTTCCTTACGGAAAATCGCCTCGTTGCCTACCACCACGCGAACCACGCTGCGCGAGGAGTTGGCAATTTCGATGGCGCGGGTGATTTCCCGCTCGTTGCGTTCCAGGTCCGGGCTGATCCAGATGCCGAGGGTGACCCGCAGGCCGAACTCTTCAGCCAGCTTGGGAATGTCACCCAGGGTGCCATCGACCGAGTAAGTGCGGATGTTGTCCGTCAGCTTGCTCATGATCTCCAGATCACGACGCATTTCATCGTCGGTCGGGTACTGCTCTTTCTGCGGGTACTGGCCTTGCTGGAACGGCGAGTAGGAAAACCCGGAGATCTGTTCTGGCCAGTTGGGGGCGGTGACCGGGCGATTGATCAGCGCCCAGAAGCCGGTAAACAAGGCAGCGATGGCGAGCACCACGACCAGGTTGAGTCCAAATTTACGCGATGACATAGCTATTTCGGGTTCCAAAGGCTGTGGAACGAAGTTACGGTCGGCGGTTGCCAAGGGGCGCGCATCCTACACCGGGCGTTCCCTGACCGTACAGCAGACAGGGAACAGCCGGACGTTGGGCAATCCAACTCGACTTAAGTTCTTTCGTTGGACCTTGTAGGTTAAATCTTGGTTCTGCGTAGGCTGAATAATGAGTTCAAGACGCCCGTTCATAGCCCAAAGATGCTCTTGGCCGCCGACGGCCCTATAATGCGCGCCGGTTTTTGGGGTAATGGTCATGAGTACAGAAGATCCGCGGTTTGCAGGCATCGCCCGTTTGTATGGCATCGAAGGGCTTGAGCGCTTGCGCGCCGCCCACGTGGCGATCGTCGGTGTCGGTGGCGTCGGCTCCTGGGCGGCGGAAGCCGTAGCCCGTTGTGGCGTGGGCGAGATTTCGCTGTTTGACCTCGACGACGTCTGCGTCAGCAACGCTAACCGTCAGTTGCACGCGCTGGACAGCACTGTCGGCAAACCCAAAGTCGAGGTGATGGCCGAGCGCCTGCGCGGGATCAATCCGGACTGCACGGTGCACGCGGTGGCGGATTTCGTCACCCGCGACACCATGGCCGAGTACATCACGCCGAACATCGACTGCGTGATCGACTGCATCGACAGCGTGAACGCCAAGGCTGCGCTGATCGCCTGGTGCAAACGCCGCAAGATCCAGATCATCACCACCGGCGGGGCGGGCGGGCAGATTGATCCGACGTTGATTCAGGTCTGCGACTTGAACCGGACTTTCAACGACCCGTTGGCCTCGAAAGTGCGCTCGACCCTGCGCCGCGACTACAACTTCTCCCGCACGGTGACCCGTCATTACAGCGTGCCGTGTGTGTTTTCCACCGAACAGCTGCGCTACCCGAAGCCGGATGGCAGCATTTGCCTGCAGAAGAGTTTTGTCGGGGATGGCGTGAAGCTGGACTGCGCGGGCGGGTTTGGCGCGGTGATGATGGTGACGGCGACATTCGGCATGGTCGCGGCGACCAAGGCTGTGGATAAAATTGTGGCGGGTGTGCGGCGCCCGGCGGATCGGGTCAAACCCGGGGTTTGAAACGCGATCCTTGTAGGAGCCGGCGTGCTGGCGATCCATGCGCCGCGGTGTCTCAGCCATACTGAGTCGCCTGGATCGCCAGCAAGCCGGCCCCTACATGTCGCTCAGGCTCCGCATTCGCTGGAGCACGGCGTTGAGGCCGTTGCTGCGCGACGGCGACAACTGCCGGCTCAATCCAAGCTGATTGAACCACTCCGGCAAATCCACCTGCTGCAACTCAACCGCCGACAACCCGTTAACCCGCGCCAGCAATAACGCCACCAACCCGCGAATCAATCGCGCATCACTGCTCGCGGCAAACTGCCAGTGACCGTCCTGCAGCGAGCCCACCAACCACACCTGGCTTTCACAACCATGCACGCGATTGGCCTCGATCTTGTCCACATCGCTCAACACGGGCAGACGGTCGCCCCATTGCATCAACAGCCGCGCCCGTTGTTCCCAGCCAGCGGCAGCCTGAAAGGTTTCGAGCGCCTTGACGGCATCAGCGGGGAGGGTCATCGCAACAACTCCAGCGCCTGATCCAGCGCTTCAAAGAACCGTTCCAGATCTTCGGAATCGTTGTACAGCGCCAACGACACCCGAATCGCCCCGGCCAGTTCAAAGCTTTTCAGCAACGGCATGGCGCAGTGATGACCGGCGCGCACGGCGATCCCCTGTTCTGTCAGCAAATGCGCCAGATCAGCGTTATGCACACCTTCGACGACAAAACTCGCCAGCGCCAGTTGCGGTTTGCCCAGCAGGCGGATGCCGTTACGTGCCTCAAGACCTTTCAACAAATAGTCGTGCAGCGCCGCTTCATGGGCTGAGACCGCGTCCTGATCGAGACCGGCGAGGTAATCCAGCGTCGCGCCAAGTCCAATCACACTGGAAATCGGCGGCGTGCCCGCTTCGAATCCCAATGGCGCCGGGCGAAAGCGTGCGTGCTGGTAATCCGCATCCAGCACCATTTCGCCGCCGAATTGCCAATGGCGCAGTTGCTTGAGCACTTCGTGGCGCCCGAACAGCACACCCAGGCCATCGGGTCCGTAGAGCTTGTGGCTGGAAAACACATAGAAGTCGCAACCGAGTGCCTGCACGTCATGCCGACCATGGACCACGCCCTGAGCGCCATCGACCACAGTCATCGCGCTGTGTGCCTTGGCCATCGCCAGCAAGGCGGGCAGCGGTTGCCAGGCACCGAGCACGTTGGACAACTGACTGACCGCCAGCAAGCGAGTCCGCGGGCCAATCAGCGACGCGGCGGCATCGAGGTCGATCAAACCGTCGGTATCCAGCGGCAGGATCACCAGCTTCAAATCGCGACGGTGAGCCAATTGCTGCCATGGCAACAGGTTGGCGTGATGCTCAAGGGCGCTGATGACAATCTCGTCGCCCGGATTGAACAGGTGTTCCAGGCCATAGGCCAGGAGGTTCAGCGCGGAGGTGGCGCCGTGGGTAAAAATGATCTGCCCGCAATCGCCGGCATTCAGCCAGTGGGCGGCTTTGCTGCGGCTGTCCTCGAACGCCTGGGTGGCATGCGCGCCGGGCAAGTGCTGCGCCCGATGCACGTTGGCCGCGCCATTGGCGTAGTAATGCGCCAGGGCATCCAGCAGCGCTTGAGGTTTTTGAGTGGTGGCGGCGTTGTCCAGATAGGTCTGGTCTTGCCGTTGCAGCGCGGCGATGGCCGGAAAATCGGCGCGCCAGGGAGAGGGAATCATCATGCAATTTGGCCCTGCTAAACATGGGCGGGGTGTACACCGTACCCCTGTAGGAGCGGGCTTGCTCGCGATGGACGTTAACGTTAACGCGTGTGACCTGAACAACCGCGTTGCCCTTACGTTTCTCGCGAGCAAGCTCGCTCCTACAGGGTGATCATGTGACGCTTAGTTGTGAGCGTGCAGCGCTTCGTTCAGTTCGATCGCCGATTTGTGGGTTTTGCATTCCACGGCGCCGGTTTCCGAATTGCGGCGGAACAGCAGGTCAGGCTGACCGGCCAGTTCACGGGCTTTCACGACCTTGACCAGCTTGTTGTTCTCGTCCAGCAGCGCCACTTTGGTGCCAGCGGTCACGTACAGGCCCGATTCAACGGTGTTGCGGTCGCCCAACGGGATACCGATACCGGCGTTGGCGCCGATCAGGCAGCCTTCGCCGACCTTGATCACGATGTTGCCGCCGCCCGACAGGGTGCCCATGGTCGAGCAACCGCCGCCCAGGTCCGAACCCTTGCCGACGAAGACACCCGCGGAAACGCGGCCTTCGATCATGCCCGGGCCTTCGGTGCCGGCGTTGAAGTTGACGAAACCTTCGTGCATCACGGTGGTGCCTTCGCCGACGTAAGCGCCCAGACGAATCCGCGCCGCGTCAGCGATGCGCACGCCGGCCGGTACCACGTAGTCGGTCATTTTCGGGAACTTGTCCACCGAGAACACTTCCAGCAATTCGCCGCGCAGACGGGCTTCCAGTTGATGCTCGGCCAGTTCGGCGAGGTCGATTGCGCCCTGGCTGGTCCACGCGACGTTCGGCAGCAGCGGGAACACGCCCGCCAGGTTCAGGCCGTGCGGCTTGACCAGACGATGGGACAGCAGGTGCAGCTTGAGGTAAGCCTCAGGCGTGGAAGTCAGTGGCGCGTCTTCGGCCAGAATGGTCGCGACCAGCGGCTTGTGGCTCTCGGCCAGGCGGGTCAGCAAGGCAGCCTGTGCGGCGTCGACGCCTTTGACGGCTTCAGCCAGTTGCGAAGCCTGAGCGGTGCTGAAGGCGATGGCCTGATTGCCGTCGGTGTAGCCCAGGACCGGCGCGATGGCCGCGACCAGTTCGGCCGAAGGATTGAGCAATGGCTGTGCGTAAAACACTTCCAGCCATGCGCCTTGACGGTTTTGAGTGCCGACACCAAAGGCCAGGCTGAATACGGTAGTGGACATGTAAATACCTCTAACAAAATTGAACGGGCGGGCTTACTTGAGCGCTGCCGCGTAGATGTCTGGCTTGAAGCCAATCAGGGTTCTGTCTCCGAGATCGAGCACCGGGCGCTTGATCATCGAGGGTTGTGCCAGCATCAGTTCGATGGCTTTCGGCTGGTCGAGATCGGCTTTGCGTTCGTCGTCGAGCTTGCGAAAGGTCGTGCCTGCACGGTTCAACACCACTTGCCAGCCGTGCTCGTCGCACCATTGGGTCAGGTGTTCACGGTCGATTCCGGCCGTTTTGTAATCATGAAAGTCATAGCTGACAGCGTGTTCATCGAGCCAGGTGCGCGCCTTTTTCATGGTGTCGCAGGCTTTGATGCCGAAAAGGTGCAACGTTTTGCTTGAAACGGTCAAGGAATTGCCCCCTTTGCAGGTGCTGGAAAAAAAAGGTGAAGGATTATGCCATGACCGGACGGTTTCGCGTCGGCCTTGGTCGTTATGCCACCGCAAATCCCTTGTGGGAGCGGGCTTGCTCCGGGCGGCGTTCCGACGAAAGCGGTGTGTCAGACACGCAAATGTTGACTGTTAAGCCCCCTTCGCGAGCAAGCCCGCTTCCACATTGGATTGAGGTGTTTTCAGGCGATGCGACATTGGTGTAACGGTCAGGGAACAGTCTAGGCGGCTAATATGGCACTTCAATGCTGTCGATTACCCGGGAACTGCGCTTTATGCAAACCGCCTACACCGTCCTGATCCTGTTGATGCTGGTAAGTGTTTCGCGCCTGGTCGGACGCGTGATTGCATTGCCATTGCCGCTGGTGCAAATCGGTGCCGGCGCGTTGCTGGCCTGGCCGACGCTCGGGTTGCACGTCGCACTGGACCCGGAATTGTTCCTGTTTTTGTTCCTGCCACCGCTGCTGTTCTCCGATGCGTACACCCGATTTATACTGCCAAAATGGACATGCATAACTACTTAAGTATCAATGACTTATGGCTGTCATGGCGCTGTCCATTTTTTTTCAAGTCAAATGGACACAGGCGCGCGATAATGTTGCCGCTGACCGAAAACTGACCCAGTAAAGGCTGTTGGGGATGCGGCGGAAATCTTGGACTACCTGGAGGTAGTTCATGTACTCATACGAAGACCGTATCCGAGCGGTCAAGCTCTACATCAAACTGGGCAAGCGAACCGGGGCAACTATTCGTCAGTTGGGCTACCCGACGAAGAA